>JBEGUT010000179.1:0-7426 GCA_041178745.1 Planctomycetota bacterium
TACAATATCTCCATCGCCGATCTCGCCTTGGCATCACTGGAATAAAAGGCCTTGAGATCAACCGTATCGACCTGTCGGTAGCCTTCATTGAGATGCATCTCGAAGGCTTCCTCTCGATTATTGTCCGCCAGCATCTTCATCCATTTTTCGCCATAATCCGCAGCGGTTTGATAATAGAAGTCGTATTTGAATTTCGTTTGCGCTGCGCCCCACGCTCCGAATGTGCAACTGATAAGTACACCAACAACAGCCAGAGGAAGCGCCGTTCTCTTCGATTTAACATTTTTCAGCAGAAAGATGGCGATCATCCCTGCGGCCAGGGCAATGAAAGGTAAAAAAAGCATTTGCATATAGAGAACGGCTAGCGGTGAAAAAAACGAAGCAAAAAGCGACAAAACCGCGAGTGTATTGGGAAGCGAATAACTATTGTCATCATCGTTAACGATTGCAACTGAATCATCCGACAACTTCATCTGTCTCACCGATGTCAATGGAGCCAAAGGGAATAAAAAGCAATGTTTTCAAGTCAACAAAACACTTCGCTGGTTACCGCTAGATGGTCCGTTCCAGCAATAAAACTTTTACTTCGCTCCTGGTTTAGCAGGAGGTGTCAGAACACGCTGTAATTCCTGCAGCGATGTAAGACCCATAGCGGCAGCGAGCAAACCCTCTTCTTGAAAACTCTTGTGCCCTTCTTTCTTAGCCACTTGTCGCACCGCCTCAGGGGTCGGATTCTGCAGTGCTACTTTTCGAATGTTGTCGTTCAACTTGAGAACTTCGTAAACGCCCATGCGCCCATAGTAACCACGGCCTGCACACTTCTGGCATATTTCGATTTCAATGGGGTTACCTTTGGCATCCACTCTCTGTTCGGGAGGAGGTGGAATCAGTGGCTGATACAATTTCTTCACTCGATCGGCCGGCAATCCAAGTCGCTGGAGCAATTGAGGCGTCGGCTGATAAGCCTGCTTGCACTGGTCACACAAACGACGCACAAGTCGCACGTTCAAAATAGCCGTAACTTTGCTGATTAATTTTGGTGCATGTGATTTGTGCTGAGTAATAAACTTGCAAAGTGCTTCAGCAGCATCACTGGCCACCACACGAGTGATGCAGTGCCTATTTTCAATCGTGATTTCATCGATGATGAACTTGGCGGTATCATCATTGACAAAGTCAGGAATCACATAAACGTCTGGTTGTTTCAGTTGAATACTTCTCAAGATCGCTGAAGGTGCCTGGCCAGCAGAAGAATCGAAGGTATTTTGACTAACATTGACAATCTCGGGTTCTTGTTTGCATTTATCTTCGACGCCCACAAAATCCCGAACGAACTTGTCAGCCGACTCCAGCGAGATGCGCCAGGATGTTGGTAGACCATGCCCCGGCGGTCCGCTGATAATTACGATACCGCCTGTCGCATTGAGCGCTCCACGCCACTCATCTTGCAATTTATCCCGCATCCCTAAGTCGCTAAGTGTCTTCAGTTTTGCCTTTTTCGGTTCTATCCGAATCATTACGCGTTCCCCGGTAGGAACTCCTTGCGTAACAATCTCGGCAATCCAATCCTCTTTGGCAAAATGGAAAGGCAACTTGGCTTCCTGCTTGGAGCGGCGGTCCGCAGGATTGAGACAGGCCAATCGTTTTAAAGCTACCAAAGCAGCATCGCCAGGTTCACGTTCCAGCGGTGGCTTGTTTTCGGCGATGCCATCAACACGGAACCGAACGGCAACTCCGTTTTGAGTAAAATCGAGCATGATGATATCGGCGCGATCCACCATAGCCATCGCCAAAAGTGTGGTAGCCATAGGAAAGCCGGGCAGCTGTCGCGCTGCAATCATGATTCCATCCACTTCCGCTTTGGAAGGCGCCTTAGGTTTGAACTCTAGAGGCGGTAGGACCATTTCTTCTTCGGATGACTTCTTGTTTTTCTTACCGGTGAGACCCATAACGATTCAAATCCAAAGAACAAAAGGGATGGAGAAATAGAAATTCGAAACAACAACAAACATTCAGCTTAAATAATACCCGGTTGACTAACTTCGATACCCTTGAGAGCCATCTTGAGAGCATCTTTGTTAGGTGCGACCGCAAACGCGGTTGGTCGATCGATCAATTCCTGGTCGATGAGACTCTTTAAGCTCATCGTGAAATCCTGCATGCCTTCCGCTGCACCGATTCGAATGGCATCGGGAAGTTTTTCGTCATGGCCTTCCAGTACGAGTTTGCGAATCATCGGAGTAAACGTCATCACCTCGCAAGTGGGCACGCGTCCTACGCCTTCTTTAATGGACTTCAGTAGTTTCTGAGCGACGATCCCCTTCATATTGAAGGCGATAGCACTGCGAATCGCACCGTGCATTTCCTCAGGGAAAAGGTCAAGAATACGACCGATCGTCGTGGGTGCGCTAGATGCGTGAATCGTACCAAAGACCAAGTGACCCGTTTCAGCGGCATGAATCGCCGTCATAAAGGTTTCCTGGTCACGCATCTCACCCACCAGGATGATATCCGGGTCCTCGCGCACGGCATGCTTCATGCCGATACCGAAGTTTCTAACGTCGTTACCAACTTCGCGTTGATTGATCAAGCATTTATCTTCCGTGAACACGAACTCGATCGGATCCTCGAGTGTCAGAATGTGCTTGCGATAGTGACGATTAATGTAATTAAGCATCGACGCAATCGTCGTACTTTTTCCCGAACCGGTCACACCCGCTAGCAAGATCATCCCTTGATCGTAATGACACAAGCTTTCCATCGATTCGGGAAGATGCAAGCCTTCGAAGTTTGGTATGAAGTTGTTAACACGACGAGCTACCAATCCGATTCGCCCCAACTGCTTAAGCATGTTGACGCGGAAACGCCAATTCACTCCGTCAACATCCACAACGTAGGCAAAGTCGGCCCCACCTTCTTCTTCAAAAATTCGGCGTGCTCGATCATCGAGCATGGGAACCAAAAGGTTTACCATCTCTTCAACTTCGATCGGGGGCCGATTTAACGGTCTGAGTTCTCCGTTGACTCGAACGATCGGTGGTTGGCCGACCTTCATATGCAAGTCGCTACCCTTGAGCTTGACCAATGCTCGGAAGATCTTATCAACTTCCAATTCCTGTCTTTGCTTAAGCAAAGAACTAATCAGGCGATCCTGTGAAACTTCCGCACCGGAAAAGTGCGAAGAACCTCCACCATGATTGTTGCTTGAACTTTCCACTGTAGATCAATCCTCCAGATAACTCGCGAGCCTCTTCAGAGACACGACTCGATACTATGACCTAACGGCGACCGATGGCAAACGCACAGGAACCCCCCGCTGAGCCATCAATCGTTTTGTTTCAACTATTGTATACTGACCGTAATGAAAAATACTCGCCGCCAACGCAGCATCTGCCTTTCCGATCAAGATTGCATCGGCCAAGTGTTCCGGTTTTCCGGCCCCCCCACTCGCTACAACTGGAATCCCTACCGCCTCGCTGACCGCTCGAGTCACCTCCAAATCGTAGCCATCTTTGGTTCCATCACGATCCATGCTGGTTAAAACGATCTCACCAGCCCCAAGTTTTTCCACCTCTTGAGCCCAAGCTACCGCTTCCAATCCCGTTGGCGTCCGCCCGCCGTGAATGTGAACCTCCCAAACCTCTCGCCCCTCTTTCCAGACTCTTTTGGGATCGATATTCACAACGATACACTGGCTTCCGAATCGATCTGCCGCTTCACGTACGAACTCGGGATTCTTGCAAGCCGTGGAGTTGATGGAGACCTTGTCGCAACCTGCGTTTAGAAGGCTTCGAATATCCTCCAAGGAACGAATACCACCGCCGACCGTCAGTGGCATGAACACCTGCTCAGCGGTTCGTCGAACCACATCGAGCATTATGTTTCGTTGCTCATGACTGGCCGTGATATCCAAAAAGACCAGTTCGTCAGCCCCTTCTTTTTCGTATCGGGCGGCAACTTCTACCGGATCCCCTGCGTCGCGCAGTTGCAAGAAGTTCGTCCCTTTGACGACGCGACCACCATGTACATCCAAGCACGGAATGATTCGCTTTGCCAGCATGAATCAATCTTTTTTCTAAAAAGGGGCATGACGAGAAATCTGAAGGAGAAGAATTCAACTCAGCGTTAACTGAACTTCTCCTACTGCGTGTAAGTGTACCGTGCTGAGTGCGTCCTCGGGTAGTCTATTGCAAGTTGACTAAGATTAAAATCCTTTGATCTTTTTCCTCAGATTGTTCGGTCGATTCACCTTTGATTTGGGTGAGTGATAGCCCTTTTGGCAAATCAGCACTCGAAGGGTCGATTTCGCGAAGAGCTATCCCAGTTTGCTGCAATTTAACCGCCAATTCCGACCAGCTTTCTGGAGTGACCTTCAGCAAAATCCAGGTCTCCCCCTGATCCTCGAATACATCAGTGCTTTGATTTTTTGAATTCCGATCTACCGAATTTGGACGCGTGTTACCCTCAGCCCTCTCTCGTGTCGAAACCGCCGGATTTTGTAGAACTAATTCCTCGATATAGCCCTTTCGTTCTTCCTTCCAACTCGAAAAGACCTCCCAGTTTGTCGCCGGAATCCGGTAGACCTTGATTGACTCCGGTGCGACGCGTTCCCCCAATTCTCTAAGTAAGTCTTCGAATCTTTTGCTAGATACTTCCAAAAGTTGAGAATCCTGAAAGCCTTTATTTTTGGGCGATCGCTCCCCAAGGCTCTCTAGATAGATCCTACTAAAGCCGCTCCGAACAGCCTGCCCCGTTTTTTCCTGCCGCTCTTCCGAGGCCGAGCTTAAGGTGCGATTCGATGGATCGACCATCGTCCCTGCGTTTCCGCCCAAGCCTCCGCCACCCAAGCCTCCTAACGATTCGACTTGCGATTCGGGTCGAATTTTATCGCCTGGCTTTGCACCCGTATCTGCAAATCGGTTGGAATCCATCGATTTTTTCTTCGAACTGGTTTCCTCCAGAAATCCCAGATCCCCTTTCGCATCACTCGGCGGTGCGCCCTTTCCTGGTGCTGGACTGGAGGCTGTAGCCGCGAGCCCTGGTGCTTCGGTTGAGTCAGCAGTACCAGCGGCTGCAGCGCCGGGAGCCCGTGAGTTAGGAACTCTTGATTTAGCCGCTGGAGCATCAGGTAATGGTGAGCCCATCGCTACACCTCCCAAGCCCCCCTGCCCTCCCGCCGAGCCACGGCTTGCCACTTTCGCCTGCATCTCGCCAGCGTTAGCAATCCCAGCCGTCCCCGCTTGACGCCCCAGAGCCTCTGCCGGCAAGCCATTCGCTGCCAAAGCGTTTGCCTGAAGCTCTAGGTCTCCCGCCATCTCAGCTTCCGCTGGTAAATCGCCACCAAGACCTTTAGCCATTAAGAGCTCGCTTTTATTAGCCGCTGGTGTATCTTTCGAAGCCGTAGCGTCTTGCGCTGCCAACTCTAAAACAGCAGCATTAGCCGTCATGTCTTCCGCTTGTTGTCTATGCGCGAGAAGCGCATCTGTTGGAAGCGCATCGATTGCCTGGGAAGCATCTGCAATGGCATCGGTCTTAAAAGAATTTGCCCTTTCAGCTGGCTTGGGCGTTGCGAGACGATCTTCGCTTTGAGAGTTGGTCGAATAGGCGACATTGAAACTTTCTCCTGTCGGCCACATCGCCAGAATCGATAACATGATCGCAGCTGCCGTCACGAGTCCCGCTGGCCAACGCCAATCGGAAGTGAACCAGCTACCTTGCTGAAGACCATCTCCTTGAACATTCAGCGATGGGCTAATCGGGTTCGAAGATTCAGCCAGTAGCTCGGCGATAGGTTTTGAAGTCACGGAAGTTGGTCTTGATAATTCGGCCATCCAACTGCGTACAGCACGAAGTTTTTCGAGTGTCTTTCGCAATTCGCTATCGCGCTGTAAAAGCGATTCGACTTGTGCTCGCTCTATAGCATCGAGTTCGCCATCGAGATAAGCGCTTAACTGTTCTTCTGCTGGTGTCATCTTTGATCCTGCCTAAGCAATATCGGCGATCTTATCTTTAAGTAGCTCATGTAACTCTAAACGCGCCCGATGCAATCGACTGCGCACCGTACCGACGGGAACCTGGATGACCTCAGCAATCTGCTGGTAATCCAGGCCATCGAAGTCTCGAAGTAAAATCACCGTTCGCCTCTCTATATCTAATTGGTTAACGGCCCACCGAATCAGTGCATTGCGTTCGCTTGTTTCCAACCCTTCGTCAACCCCGGGAGTGCCGCAAAAGGATGAACCGTTATCTAACGGAACGCGATCCATCACTTGATCCAGTCGCTTTTTACGACGTTGCGAAATCGTATGGTTGACGGCCACACGACTCAGCCAAGTGTAGAAAGAACTCATCCCTTCGAATTGTTGTAACTTTCGGTATGCCAAAACCCAAGTTTCCTGCAAAAGATCCTCAGCGTCTTCGCGATTCCCAACAAAATGGTAGATCAAACCGAATAGACGGTTTTGATACCGCCGCACCAAGGCATCAAATGCCGATGCATCACCTGCGAGAACCTCTTTGATTAAATCGTGGTCGCTCTTTTCCAAGCTTTTCGGTTTCCGCTGCTAGTTTTGAGGTGTGGACGAGGTTTCCGAGGAAAAGGTTCCCGATCTGCCTAAAAGGGGGCGTTTCCACGAGGGATAGCGAAGGGCCCGGACCAGAATCAAGCTGCCGACCAAGATCATACCAAGACTAATCCATTGCGAAATCGTTAAACTCGTACCGAATTGCCCCCCCTCATCGCTTCGCACTATTTCCAAAAGAAATCGAGAAATCCCATGCAGCGTAAGGCCCAGTCCGAAGATGATTCCATCTCGGTGCACCAATGGGAAAAGCCACCATAACACCAAGGCCAAAAGGCCTGCATCGATAGCCGAATAGACCTGAGCGGGTACCGTTGGCAAGCTAATTGCGGGTAATTCTCTAGGTCCTAAAAAGTACTGCAAGCCGTCAACCTTCAGATCAACACCGAGAGTGGGTGGTAACTTCGGGTCACGACGAATCGCCGTTACTTGCCCAACATGTAAGTCACTCACCAGCGATCCGGGTTGCCATCCCATCTTGGCTGCAAGACTCCCCGCAGCAACCTTATCGATCTTCCATGACCGATTGTCAGGCTGCGGCGAAAGCTTCATGCCGAGCAATTCGCCATCCATCAATTGATGAGCATACGGTGGGCTACCATGTGGAAAATAAACCGATGGTAGGTTCGAATCACAGACCCCGCCAAAACAACAGCCATTGAGCAAACAACCGATTCTTCCGATCGATTGCCCGACCAAAAAACTTGGCACGATCAAATCACCTAAAGGTAACCATGGAAGCTTTCGAAGATGAGCGAACACCCCCACCGCGATTAATGCCCCAATCAATCCCCCAAAAACCACCAAGCCTCCTTCGGTGAACTGCAAAATCTTCCACAAAGTCG
>JBEGUT010000180.1:0-7383 GCA_041178745.1 Planctomycetota bacterium
GGAAACCACTTACACCAGCAAGAGTGGCCGCCCGATGAAGATCGCCAACAGTGGCAAGATCATTGAAGGCTTGGTTGCTTAGTAGGAAAAATTGTCCGGATAGCTCTAATGTCCAAACCTCCTTCCACGGAAGTGGCTGGTTCGTCTAGGGATGAACCCGACGACAGCCAGCCAACTGACGCGGATGTATCCAACAAGGACGCTGCAAATTTGGTCGAACCAAGTTTGTCAACGAGCGAATTGGACATCGTAGAGTTGGTTCGGAAATATCAAGCGGGTCTTTGGCGGTACCTAAGGGCTCTAGGATGTGATTCAACGACGGCGGATGATCTTACCCAGGAAACATTCCTGCAAGTTATTCGCCGCCCGTTTGAGCATAGAAACGATGCTGCGACAGGTGCTTACCTCAGACGCGTTGCTCACAATTTATTTATCTCCCATCGACGTCGCGTCGCAAAAATTTCAGTGACCGAGAAGGCAACTGAATTAGAGGACGCATGGACGCGATGGGCCGGATTTGACAATGGCGATTCAACCCTGGATGTACTTCGTGAGTGCTTTTCCAGACTCACCGAACGGGCCAGAAAAGCACTACAACTCCGGTTTGCGGACCGATCGAGTCGAACATTGATTGGTGACGAATTAGGCATCTCGGAGCATGGCGCGAAAAACCTTATGCAACGAGCCAAATCCCAACTTCGGGAATGTATGGAAAGCAAATTGCAATGAGTGAGTCTTGGCAAGATCGAATACTCGATACCTTTCTTGAAGAGATCATCTCGGGACAATCTCCTCCCGATTTGACCGATAGAATTGTTGCTAAATATCACCAACAAGCTGACTCGCTGGCTCTTCCCGAATTACCTGACAACTCCGACAAAGACCGCTCATGGTGGCAAGATTTTGTTGATGCGCCGCCAGTTCAAGCTACAGCCGATAGCGTCGAGCTGAAGGAAACCTTCGATAGAACGCTCGACAAAGATTATCAGCAGTATTTGCGAGAAAGTCATTCTGCAAAAAAGCGTTTGCAAATTGCCTCTTTACTGGTTGGAATCGCTGTCTGCCTGCTCGCCGTGGCGACACTAACTTTCACCTTGCCATTGATGCAAGGTACTCCTCAACAGTTCGCCAAACCCACCGTCTCTCAGCCAAGCGATTTGAATCAAAACGCCGTCGCTGAGAACGTTACTCCACCTGCCGTAAATCCCCCTGCTCCCGCTTTGCCTCCATCGCCGGAACGATTGGATATCAGTGGCTTGCCCTTTGCCGTCATCGAGCCTGACTCGATGCCTGTCGACCAAAACAGTTCTGCCTCATCGCCAACTGAAGCTGCCAAATCCGATCAGGAAATCATCGCTCAAATCAACTCCACGTTCGAAAAGCTTTGGTCTGAATTCAGTGTTCCTGCCGCCGAACCACTTAACGATGAACAGTGGCTTCATCGCGCAGCCTCCGTTCTGTTAGGAGCTACACCTACCCCTACGCAGATCGAATTGTTCACATCGACTGAAGATGCTGATAAACGAGATTACTTGCTCCAGCAAGCCACTCAGAGCGAGCGATTTTCTCGGCGACTAGCTCGACAAATCGCACTCAATCTAGCGGGGCCTGCTCGAAAAGAGTCCGCCGCTTTGAGAACTGAGTTCGAAGCATGGCTCACCGAAAATTTTGCTCAGCGAGTTGCGTTCAACGACACGGTATACCAACTTTTAACGGCATCAACTGTCCGTCCCGATGCTACGGTGGCCCAAAAACCAGAATCATATTGGTTAACTTCTCTGCAAGATGGAGAAGGGCATCGAGCCGCCGAACGAATTGGTTCCATCTGGCTTAATCAATCACTGCACTGCTCGAAGTGCCATGACCAAAACACCGATCCAGCAACCTCACAAGACGCATACTGGTCCTTGGTTGCCTCTTTAAATTTGAATGGAACCAAGGAATTATTTTATGACAAAGCTGATGGACGACTCAGCTCGGCGGTTGCACGATTGCCAGATGGCACTTCGCTGCAAGATGTTCCAGCCGAACTTCGTCGTGAAAAATTTGCACAGTGGCTCACCAACAATCCTGCTATGGCTGAAGGCACTGTGAATTTAGCCTGGAAAATTGTTTTCGGTGCACCATTAATTTCAGTAGATACAGCGGCCAAGGATAATGGATTAGAAAGCCGAAAAGAATTATTAAAATCGCTTGCTCAGCAATTCAGAGTCCATCGTTATGACTTGCCACGATTGGTTAGGTGGCTCGCATCGAGTCATCCATTCGCTAGTCCCGCGCGCAGCATCACTCAGCAGCAGTGGCTCTTGGCCTCCGAAAAAGAACTTCGCGACCTACGGGTCGCAGAAAATCTCTTCGCCTCCTATCGCGACCCTAACCTGTCCAACATGAGCTCGCAGCAATTGCTTTCACAAGTCGTTCAAATCGAAAAGGAACAAGCTGGGTCCCAATTGCGACGCACCGTTCTGGCTCAGCCTATGCCGACCCAGTCGCTGCCCGCGGCCAACAATTCGGCAACCGACGCTCCTCTACCTGCTTGGCTGCAGGAATTGCGAATCCATGCGAGTGTCGATTCTGATTCAAGTCATGGTCAACACATTAAAAAGCTTCTCAGTACAAAGTTGTCGTGGAAAGAACTTGTCCACCATGCACTTGGGCGTGCTCCCTCCAGCGAAGAATTGAAGCTCTCCGAGGAATTGTTGCAATATCATCGAGGCAACAAAGAAGCAACACTCTTGCAGATTCACTGGACTGCTCATCAAGGGCAAGTGCTATAGTTTGAGCAGCACTTCCCGCCGACGGAGCGGAATTGCAATGATTATTAAAGAGAAGCGTTGGCATCTATCTTGTCGCACTAGAATTCTCTTTTTGTTGATTCCAGTTCGTTGACTTCGGGAGATACGAGTTGCTGGGTAACTAGCGATGATCCCAAGACACCCATGAGAGGTTATTTTTCTGCAGAGATACTATTGAATTTCTAAATGGCGCGATAGCGACTAAAGAATTTTAGCAAATTCAATCAATGACGAAACAATATCGGCATTCTGTTCTCCACCCTTTTGCTCCGTAACACGATCCAAGTACCAAGAGTTCCAGCCAGCTGCCCTCGCTCCTTCGTAGTCGGCTCGATACGAATCACCGATCATTGCTAATTGATATGGTGGAAGTCCAAGCAATTCCTCGATACGCCGATAAAATCTGCTGCACGGTTTTTGAAACCCCAAATCAGCCGAGGCAGCAATAAGCGCAAAACCTTTTAGTTCTGGGATCCCCGCCACAACATCGTGAAGTCGTTCATCAAAATTGGAAGCGATAACCAGACGAAGTCCCTTCGATCTCAAAATATCAAGTGCAGGCGCGACATCCGAAAACAATTGCCAACTATCGGGACGTCGAAAGTGATGCCATAAATCTTCAAATAGGGGAGCCCTAGACTTATCCGGAACTTCACAGAGAACCTCAGCTACCAAATCCTGCCACTGCTGAAGCTGCTTGGCAGAATTCGTCCTGGCAAATTGTTCATCCCAACTCTGAGGAAAATGCTTGCTCATCGCCGTCGGCAGGCGACGTCGCACTTCATCAATATCGATCCTAAATCCATGCTGTGCGGCTGCATCACAGTAGGCGGAGGCAACATCGGGCTTTGGTTCAAAGAGAGTCCCCGCAGCATCAAAAGCCACCGCGAGGACTTTGGAAGAATGAGCCAATCATTAATCCTTGATCTGATAAAGAATCAATTAGCGTATGATCTGTACGATATCGTTGATGATAACGAACGCCATAAGGCATAGCAGCCCAAGCACACCCGCCATCGTCAAACGAATCTGCCAGTTCTCATCGACTGGCTTACCCCGCACCGCCTCGGCCGCTAGGAACATCATGTGACCTCCGTCGAGTGCCGGGATAGGCAAGAAGTTGATCACAGCCAAGTTGGCACTGAGCAGCGTTAGAAACAACAGAAACGCTGGAACGCCTTCCGCCGCCTGGGAGCTTGCTGCTTGCACGATTCGCACCGGTCCACCCAGGAACTGAATGGGCACTTTTCCTGTGACTAACATTCGCAAAAAGTCGACCACATCCCATAGTCGCCGCTTTGTTTCACCGTATCCCAAAATTAATGCAGATCCGAAATCTTTCGCACGGTGATTTCGCATCATCGGCGACATCGAAATTCCCCGAGTGTACCAACTCTGGTCGGGAACTTCGTAAATGACAACGTCCTGTTCCTTGATCATGTCATCCCGTTTGTAGAAAACCCGAACCTTCATTTGATCCGGTAGATGCTGAAGAACTTCGCAGAAATTCGCAGGAGTGAAATTCTCGTCGACGATCACAGACTCTGGTACCTTACTGCCGAATTTCAGGAACTGCTCCTTGATCTCCTCCGTAGGAGAGAATTGAATTTTCAGCAATTGATCGCCAGCCTTTAAACCAGCTTGACCAGCCGCACTCTGTGGATCAATCGAACTGATCTCCGTTTCCAAACCGAAAGCCACTCCAACGCTCTTGAGAGTTAATTGCCCTGCGACTTCGGCGATAGAATCAAACGAAGGCTCAAACTTCTCAACGGTAAGGTCGATACGAGTTGATTCTTTACCCGACTCCGGATTTGGGCGATCAAAACTCACGACCACATTCTTTTCTTTGCCCAATTGAGCAAGTTTCAGTGGTAGAGCCCAACCATCACTGACCGGTTCACCATCGATCGCGGCGATTCGATCACCGATCTGAATCCCTCCCTTTTCAGCAATCGATCCTTTTGCAATTGCCGTGACTGGCGTTGGACGAAATCCAATGCCAACAGACTTTAGAGGTGTCGGAGGAAGAGTGACAACATGAGTCTTAGGCTGACCATTGACTTGACGCTCAACAGACAATTCGACCGACTCGCGAAAACGTTTTTGAAATTCTCGGGTCAATAAATAGCCAGGGATTTCATTGGTGGCCGAATCTACCGGCAATACTTCTCCGTTGATACCTAGCAGACGATCACCTGGCTGCAAGTCGAGCTTCGCTTTGCTCAAAAAAGAGAATGGAGCGAACGGTGCCTCCGAATCCACTTTCGCAATCGTAGCCGGCCCTATACCGAGTTGGATAATCCCTGAACCTCGTGAATGTCTGGCAGTCCCCTGCACAGCGAATTCTTTAACTTCTCCATCTCGCTCCAGCTTCACTGGCACCAGCGCGTTAGGATCATTCAACCCCGAAGTCGCCACAAGGCCGATGAGTTCGCGGAAATGAAGATTCTCATCAGGCTTGGTCATTCTACCGATTTGAATGACATGGTCACCCTGCCTCAGACCTTCTTGCCACCCCGGATCTCCACCGACGACTGACCCGAGAACCGATGGAGAGTAAGGCACTCCGTACATGAAGGCAACACCCGCAAAGATAACGGCGAACAACAGGTTCATAATGACACCTGCGGAGATAATGATCATTCGCGCGTAGACAGGCTTGGCAGGATAGGATCTTGGATCCAGGGCAGGCCTAGATGGTTCGACATTAGTACCCTCGGCAGCGCAGGTACGAATTCTTTCAGCTTCAGCTTGCGCATTGCGCGGATCATCATCCTGCCCAAGCATCTTCACGTAGCCACCTAAAGGCAAGATTCCGATTCCATACTCGGTTTCTCCCCATTGAAACTTACCGAGAGTTCGAGGCAACTTGATAGGCCCGATTGAAATGGGGACGTCAAAACCGACGTAGAATTTTTCGCACTTCACACCGAAAAATTTAGCGGCCAAAAAATGCCCCAGCTCGTGGACAAAAATCACAAATCCCAAACCTAAAGCAACTTGTCCGAAGTTCCAGAGTTTTCCGGCAACGGCGCTCGCAGCGCTACTGCTCTCCATCAAAACAGGAATCCAAGTCGGAAAATCACCCCCTAAAACGAATTCCACTTCAAAACCTCCTGACGTGCCCAACGATCCAATTCGGCCAACCGCTGAATCGAAGGAGTCGCTTCAAATGTATGGTGATTCAAAATATCACGACAAACGCTGGCAATATCCACAAAACGGATTCTGCCAGCCAAAAATTGTTCTACGGCCGCCTCATTAGCGGCGTTCAGAACGGCCCCCGCCGTTCCTCCCACCCTGGCCACCTCGAATCCTAACAGCAGAGCAGGAAACCTTTCGAAATCGACTGGCTCCATCTCCAGTTTCATACTCTCAGACCAATCCATACGCAGGGTAGGGGAATCTAACCGTTTTGGAAATGTCAACGCGTACTGAATTGGAAGTTTCATATCCGGGGGACTCATTTGAGCCAAAACACTACCGTCCCGGAACTCGACCATCGAATGAATCACCGACTGCGGATGCACCATGACGTGAATCTTTTCAGCCGGGATCTGAAACAACCATCTCGCTTCAATAACTTCCAATGCTTTGTTCATCATCGTAGCAGAGTCGATGGTAATTTTGCGTCCCATATTCCAAGTTGGATGGCGGCATGCCTCCTCAACGGTGACTTCAGCCAATTTTGCTTTTGAAGATCGCAAAAAAGGACCACCGCTAGCCGTTAAGATCACCCGTTGGACCTCTTCACGTCCTCCCGCCTGCATCGCTTGAAAAATCGCGCTGTGCTCACTGTCAACCGGCAGTATCTCCGCCCCGCTTTCCGCCGCTGCCGCGATCATAATCGGCCCGGCAACGACCATCGCCTCCTTGTTAGCCAATGCCACCCGCTTTCCGCCTCGCACGGCAGCCAAAGTGCTAGCAAGACCCGCACTTCCCACGATCGCAGCCACAACCGTGTCAATCTCGGCTGAAGCAGCTAATGCTTCCAAACCCTCAGCCCCCACCTTAAGACGACACCCTACTGGTATGTCACTGAGAGCCCCAATCCCGACCTGAGAATCGGCCAGAACGATCTCTTCGGGCCCCAAATCCCTTGCCAACTGCAACAAGGTCTTCCAATCGCGATGGGCCGACAGTCCCCAGGCACGATAGGGCATTCCCAGGTGTCGCAGCACTTCACAGGTCGCTCGCCCAATACTGCCAGTGGCTCCGAGAATGGCTACATTTTGCCGGGAAGTCACTGGGTAGGATCCTCTAAGTAAATATTTCTTTTCGTGGAGTCTGTTCATCGAGTTGGAATGCAACCCACACTGCGAAAGAGCCCATTGTAAGGCCAGGAAATTGGCTAGCCAACTACCATAGAGGATCGTTTATTCGTTTCGGAAGGCTCGCGACGTTCATACAGTGCGTCCGGTAATTTTTTGCCAATGCCAGAGAACTTGAGCACTTACTGCGCCGGTTCAGTGGCATATGATACCCTTAAGCTGTTGTCCGAGTTCCGGCAATAACGGTTATTACGGCATAGAGCCTTCCTTTTGTATCCCGCCTTTGTTGAAGCCAGGTTTTTCTAGATGAGTGA
>JBEGUT010000181.1:0-7352 GCA_041178745.1 Planctomycetota bacterium
AACAAGACATTAATCGAATCGCTTGCCCCGTTTACGGTTTCTATGGCAGCAATGATGCTCGAGTGAATTCTACGATTCCAACCTCAACCGACTTGATGAAGAAGGGTGGTAAAGATTACCAACCTGTGATCTACGAAGGAGCTGGGCACGGTTTCATGCGCGCAGGCGAACAACCCGATGCGATGCCAGCCAACAGCGAAGCTCGCAAGAAGGCTTGGGATCGCGTCAAAGCGATCCTTAAAGCACTCTAACCAGAGCAATATCTCGCTACTTTATTTTGTTGTTGTAATTTGCTCCTTAACGAATAGGCCGGGAACATGGAACGTCGTCCACTTGGGAACACTGGGTTATCGCTACCCGTATTGAGTTATGGGGCTTCATCGATCGGACAGGAATTCCGATCGGTGGATCTCAACGAAGCCTTGCGCAGTGTACGTGTTGCGTTGGAGTTAGGTATGGACTTCATCGACACGGCTGCTTATTACGGGCGTGGCATGAGCGAGTGCTTACTCGGAGTGATTCTTCGCGACATCCCGCGCGATCAATATCTCTTGGGGAGCAAGCTAGGCCGCTATGCTCCTGCTCATTTCGATTTCTCGCCAAGGCGCGTTGTTGAAAGTGTCGATATCAGTCTGCAGCGTATGGGAGTCGAGTATCTCGATTTCATGATTTGCCACGATATCGAATTCGTCGATATCGATCAGGTGATCCAAGAAACGCTACCCGCTCTAAGAAAAATTCAGCAGTCGGGTAAGGTGCGTTTTATCGGGATCAGTGGCTATCCGATGAAAATTTTCCAAAAGGTTCTAAGTGAAACCGATTTGGATTTTATCCTTTCCTATAACCATTACACGCTACAAAACTCGATGCTCGCGGATCTTGTACCGTTCCTAAAAAGCAAGAACGTTGGCATTATGAATGCAGCTCCTTTCGCCGCACGTTTGCTAACCAATACAACGTTGCCTGTTTGGCATAAAGCGACTCCGCAAGTCCGCAGCATTTGCAAAACAGCAGCCGATCATTGCAGCGCCAACGGTTACGATATCGCCCAACTCGCTTTGCAATACTCCATCGCCAATCAAGACTTGGCCACATGCATAGTGGGCTCCGCCAATCCTGAAAATGTTCGCAAATGGGTTCAGTGGGCCAACGCTCCTGTCCCTCATGCCTTGATGGCTGAAGTCCAAAACATACTCGCCCCGATTCACAACTGGTTTCACATCGAAGGACGCCCAGAAAACAATGACGCGCCTCGGGTATCGTGAAATATCTACCTTCGGAATCATCCACTCATGAAAGCTCTCTGTTTGGAAGCGCCATTAAAATGGCAACAAATTGAAGTCGCCGAACCGCCAACTCCAGGCCCTCTCGATGCCGTTGTACGCGTGCATCAAGTTGGGATCTGTGGAACGGATCTTAGCGGCTATTTGGGCAAAATGCCTTTCTTCAGCTATCCTCGCATTCCTGGCCATGAACTCGGTGTAGAAGTCGTTGCCGTGGGAAGCGATGTTACCACGGTCTCCGTCGGAGATCACTGCGCTGTAGAACCTTATATCAATTGCCAAAAGTGCTACACCTGCCGACGTGGCCACACCAATTGCTGTGAACATCACCAAACCCTGGGTGTCCATTGCGATGGAGGACTGCGTCCCTACTTTACTGTTCCCGCCAGAAAGCTACACATCTCTCGCAAACTCTCTTTCGAACAACTTGCCTTGGTCGAAACATTAGCGATTGGTTGCCATGCGGTCGATCGAGCAGCCCCCAAGTCCAACGAATGGGTACTTGTAATCGGCGCCGGACCGATCGGTCTGTCGACGATCGAATTCGTGAAACTTTCCGGCGCCAACCTTGTCGTAATGGACGTCAATGCACAACGTCTCGACTTCTGCCGACAAGTCATGGGCGTACATCACACGGTTCTTGCAACCGAGGGAGTTGAACAGAGAATCCGCGCTATCTGCGATGATCATATGCCCGACATTGTGATCGATGCTACAGGTAACAGCGGCGCGATGTCGCGAGCGTTTGGCTATATCGCCCATGCCGGCCGCCTGGTCTTTGTTGGAATCACCACGGAGGATGTCTGCTTTAAACATCCTATCTTCCATCGCCCAGAAGGAACGCTTCTTTGCTCTCGCAACGCCTTATCGAAAGATTTTTCTAAAATCATTCAGTTGATCGAAGATAATAAAATCAACACGCAACCATGGATCACTCATCGAACGGCGTTTGAAGATCTTATCGCTGTGTTTCCATCCTACACTCAACCGGCAACGGGTGTGATTAAAGCTGTCGTAGAAGTCGGGCTGTAATTCTTTCCTCTAAGAAGTTCCATGATCAAAGAAACATTTTTACAACTCGGAACAGGTAGATTTCTAAGGGCATTTGCGGATCGCTTTGCCCAAGAAGCTCGCGATCAGGGACAAGAGGTCGGAAACATTGCGGTCGTTCAGTCTACCGAGGGGTCGCGAGCGAACCTGCTTGCCGCTCAACCTGATGGATTCCATGTTCTGATTCGCGGTTTCCAAAATGGAGAAGTTGTGGATCGCGTTCAGCCGGTCCGAACGATTTCACGCGCCCTGCAAGCACGGGCCGATTGGCCTGAAATCATTCGGCTTGTAACCAGCGATTCGTTGACCACCATTCTCAGCAACGCGACGGAATCCGGTTACAAGCTTGATAACGACGATCGCTTTTCGGACTCCCCACCCAACTCGCTTCCCGGCAAACTTACCCAACTGCTCCTTGCCCGATTTGAAGCCGGAGGAAAACCACTCACGCTACTCCCTTGCGAATTGATCGAACGCAACGCGGAAAAACTTCGAGAGTTGGTGTTGCAACAAGCAGCCATCTGGAAACTCCCTGAAGCATTTCAAACTTGGACACAAAATGAATGCCTGTGGCTTTGCAACCTCGTTGATTGCATCGTCACGGACGGCCCCTCCGATCACCCTCTCGCAGCCCAAGATAAGCTGCTTGCTTGCGCCGAACCTTACGCTTTATGGGCGATCGAAAAACCTAGTCGCGGAACCCCCAGCCTCTTCTCGCATCCCGCGATCCGTTGGGTCGATGACCTCAGCCCCTACTATTTGCGGAAAGTTCGAATGCTCAACGGCACCCATAGCGCGATGGTAGCCAAATTCCTTCCCGCTGGATTTCAAACCGTTCAGCAGTTGATGAAAGATCGCGAAGCATCGCGGTGGGTCCGAGATCTTCTGTTCGAAGAAATCGTCCCTACCCTCGCGTATCGACTTGAAGGAGTCGCTCAGTTCGCCGATGACACGTTAGATCGATTCCGAAATCCTTTTCAGAATCATAAACTTACCGACATCAAACTAAATCACAGCGACAAGATCAAAGTCCGATTGCAACCCACCTACGACGAGTACGTCAAGCTTTTTGGTCGAGTCCCTCAACGATTGCACGAAGTACTGCAAGTTCGTTTTGAACCATAAGCTGAAATGTTGATGTTGACCCGCGTCATACTGAATAACCAAGTCATACTGAATAACACTGACCATATCTATTTGTAACCAAGGTTTTCACCATGATACGTTCGAGCGTTACAGTCAGTTTGGTTGAAGAAGCTCGAGGAGGGCCATTCGTTTACTGGAATGGCTGGGAGGCTGCAGCCAAAGCGGCGAAGGATCTTGGTTTCGATGCGATTGAAATATTTACTTCCGGGCCCGATGCTGTCGACCGTCATACGCTCCAGAAAACGCTACAAGATCTTGACTTGAAACTGGCAGCCGTTGGTACTGGCGCCGGCTGGGTGAAACACCGCCTTCACCTATGCCTTCCAGATGCAACACAACGCAGCAAAGCTAAAGATTACATCCGCTCGATCATTGATTTCGCAGGACCTTTCGGCGCCCCAGCCATCATTGGCTCGATGCAGGGACGACATGGTGATGGAGTCACTCCGGAACAAGCCAAACATTGGCTATGTGACTCGCTGGATGAACTCGGAAGGCATGCCGCCCAGTATCACGTACCACTGATCTACGAACCGCTCAACCGCTACGAAACCAACCTTGCCAATACGCTCCAAGCCGCTGCTGATTTTACCCAACCACTTGCCAGGGGTAATGTGAAATTGCTGGCAGATTTGTTTCATATGAATATCGAGGAAGCTGATATCGCCGCAGCGATTCGAAATCACGCATCGTCGATCGGCCACATTCATTTTGTCGACTCCAATCGGCGCGCTGCTGGCATGGGACACCTTGATTGGTCTAAAATCTCTTCAGCCATTCGCGACATCAAGTACAACGGATATCTTTCAGCAGAAGCTTTTCCTTTACCCAATTCGGACGAAGCGGCAGCTACAACGATTCAAACTTTTCGCAAACACTTCGCATAGGTAATCACATGCTGAAACATCAGCTTATTCACCCAGAAATCAATGCCATCATCGGCGCTGCAGGACACCATTCCAAAATATTGATCGCCGATGGAAATTATCCAGCGTCGAGCAAAAAGGGGCCGAATGCAAAACTAGTCAGCATGAACTTGATGCCTGGCTTGATCACTTGCTCGCAAGCCCTTCGCGCTGTCCTGTCGGCAGTTCCCATCGAAAATATCGAAACGATGATGTACGAGACGTCAGGGCCTTACGCACTTAGCGAAGATCCACCCGTCTGGGATGAATATCGTGGAATCCTAAAGGAAATGAAGTCACCTCTAGAACTTAAGCCTATTGAAAAATGGGAGTTCTACAAAGCGGTCGCCACGGAGGATCATGTACTAACCATTCAAACCGCGGATCAGCAACGATTCGCAAATATCTTGCTCTCCATTGGCGTACGCATGGATTAATTCAATGTCCACACCATCCAACGGCAACCATCTATCCAAGCCTATCACTGTCGATGCGCACCAGCATTTCTGGGATCTCGACGAGAGTTTTGATTACCGTTGGTTAAACCAAATTAATCTGCGTCCTATCCGGCAGTCTTTTCTTCCCAACGATCTTAAACCTCATCTTGATAAGACGGGTATTGACTATTGCGTCTTTGTGCAAACTCAACATACGGTCGAAGAAAATCGATGGGCATTGCAACTCGCCAACGATCACCCGTTTATCGCGGGCATAGTTGGCTGGGTTAATTTGATCGGACTTGATTGCGAAGAACAGATCAAACACTTCAAGCAGTTCCCGAAGTTTGTTGGAGTGCGACATATCACCCAAGACGAACCCGACGACAACTTCATTATTCGTGAAGATGTTCTTCAAGGCTTGAAAATCTTAGAGAAATATGAAGTACCTTTTGATCTGCTTTTTTATGTGAAGCATCTAAAGCACGTTACGAGACTTGTTAAACACTGCCCTAACCTTCGGATGGTGATCGACCATTTAGCGAAACCCGAAATCAAGACTCAGCGAATGGATAATTGGAGAGTCAACTTTCGTCTCGCGTCAACCTTTCCCAACGTTTACTGCAAGCTTTCTGGCATGGTGACGGAAGCGGATTGGAACAACTGGAAAGCTTCGGATCTGCGCCCCTATATCGACTTGGCTCTGGAATTTTTTGGCCCCGGCCGCTGCATGTACGGATCCGACTGGCCAGTTTGCGAACTTGCGGGATCCTACGAAGATTTCCATGGTGTTCTGCGCGATGAACTATCGCGACTCAGCCAGGATGAACAAGCGGCGATCTTTGGTGGGAATGCAATCAGGTTTTACCAACTTCCGATCAGAGCATAAAAAGATCGCAACTCAACCATCTCGACTCCTGATTGAGGAATGCTCTTTATCGTAGTCTTATCATGCAGGTGTAAGCCTTGCATTCGATTGAGACGAAAGTACTATTCAAAAGAAACTCTATCCGATCGCTTCTTTCGCTGAACTCGAATTTGTTGCACGCTTTGTTGGCAATCTGTTTGTTGGCAATCTGCTTCACTCTTGATCCATGCAACCTAAGCGACTTTGCCTCCAAGATCTCTTTAGTATCTTTCCACAGATAGCAAGTTGTAAATACTTTTACGGATTCATGGCCCCTGGAATTCGGCAACGCGACAACCCACTTCTGATCTAAAAAAGCATTCTTTCCAAAGTTCTTCCCGCTTGGTTTCCAAATCATTAAAATCCGGCATCAAGCTAGCGACCATCCATAGGTTTCATCATCGATAAATTTTCAAAATCTTGAGTTGCCATATACCAACGAACTTCAGCTTTCTAAAAAGCTGCACTTCGCTTTTTTTTCGCTGCTGTCTTTGCTAGTTGCCACCGATGGCTTGCCCCGGTCTCCCTATTCGAAAAAGCCGAACATCATCTTCAGCCTCGCGGGTGACCTCAGCTTTATTGATCTTGGGTGTTAAGGTGGACGCGTTGCCACTTCGCATATCGATCGACTTGCTGATGAGGGGATTCGCTTTACCAGCGGTTACTGCCCTGCTTCTACTTGTACTCCTACAAGATTTTCCTTGCTGACTGGTACTTATGTTTGTAGGTAAAAGGGAACCGGCGTCTCTTCTCGCTATAGCCCTACCATGATTCAAACCGGAACTCCTACGCTCGCGACTCTTCTCGCTGCGGCGAACTATAAAGCGGCTGTTATCGGAAAATGGCACTTGGGGTTAGTTGGCCCTAAAGGCCCTGATTGGAATGGCGTTCTTAAACCATGCCCGTCGGATATCGGTTTTGATCCTTGCTTATTGTTTCCAACTACGAATGATCGAGTACCCCAGGTTTTTGTCTCCGGAAAATCGAGTTTTAAATCTGGAGCCATCGGATCCGCTTTGTGTTGGCGATCATAAACCGGGCGAACAACATCCGACGGGCATCACTCAACTCATTCGCCCCCATGAGGTTTTTCATAAATAACAAAACGTCGGGCATCTTACCGGTCCAACGACATGCCACATGAAAGCAGCCCCCTTCAACGCATGAAAGATCTTTAAGTTGACTCTGAGTGGGAACCTCTTCGCTTCGAGTTAGGAAAACCTTTGATTGCTTGTTGCGCCGAAATTTAAGGCGTTCAGCAAACGACTTCATGGTGTATTCGCCGGCATAAAGGTCTCCGATTACCATCCCTTCTGCGATCGTTACCGAACGAGTTCCAGGTTCGGTGATTAGAGCCCCCCCTCAGGTTCCATTCGTTGGAACGCCCCCACTACAGCAATTAATTCAGACCCTACCTTTGGGTTGGCGCAGAGCCTTTCCAGGATGGAAATCCCGTGCTAGCTGTGCCTACTACATCAAGTTTTCCGATTCTTCCGACGATGTTAGGAGAGATGTGGGGTGGAGTAGAGTAGCGTTGGTTCCGTAGGGCCAGTTTCGTTTTCTGCTCAATGAGAGTGACAAAACAACGGAATACACCTGTGCAGATAATCTCAGTCATTATTGA
>JBEGUT010000182.1:0-7329 GCA_041178745.1 Planctomycetota bacterium
ATCAACTTCCGCGAGCAGGCACTTATCAGCCGCAAATTGGTAACGCTCTGCCGCGATGTCCCAGCTAACATCAACTGGCGGTCTCACAGTTCCAAGGTGATCGACCGAGAAAAACTACAAACTCTCTTCCAGCAACTTGGCTTTCGCAAAATGGCGGAGAGATTTCTTCAAAGTACTTCCGACACTTTGGAAAACAGTACTTTTGCCTCGTCGTCGACTCAACCTCAATCTGCTCAGCAAGAAGATTCTCGCATTTCAAATTCAGACACTTCTTCAGATGTGACCAAGCGACTTTCTTTCGAAAACTATCAATTGATCCTCGATGAATCTGCGTTGATTCAACTATGCCGAGATCTTCGTAACGCCTCATTGATTGCAATCGACACCGAAACAACTTCAACGCAGCCGCGCTGGGCCAAACCCGTCGGTTACTCCTTCAGTTGGGGAGAGGGAAGGGGAGCCTATATTCCTGTACGCGCTCCCCTTGGCGAACCCCATCTAGATCTCGAACTGGTTCACCAATACATCAAACCTATTCTCGAAGATCCGCTGATTCGCAAGGTTGGCCAAAACCTCAAATACGACATCATTATCTTTCGCGCTCAAGGAATCGACGTGCAAGGTATCTACTTTGATACCATGGTCGCTGATTATTTGATCGATCCAGGGCAACGCAACCATAGTCTCGACGATCTGGCTAAAAGATATTTGCAACATGAAACGATCAAAATCAGCGAGTTGATCGGCACAGGGCGATCCCAAAAATGTATGGATGAGATTCCTCTTCAAGCGATCAGCCACTATGCCATCGAGGATGCAGAAGTCCCTTGGCGATTAACGCCAACACTTCAAGAGCGACTGAAGCACCTCGATCTACTGGAACTTTTCGATTCACTTGAGATCCCGTTGCTTAGCGTACTGGCGGAAATGGAGTTCAATGGTATCACGATCGATACCGAACGCTTAAACCAACTGAGTCAACGATTCGAACTGCGACTCAATGAGCTCTACGATGAAATTCAACTACAAGCTCCCGAGCCATTTAACCCTGACAGCCCGAAGCAACTCGCAAAAGTTTTATTCGAACACTTGAAATTGCCGGTGATCAAACGTACGAAAACAGGCCCCAGCACCGATGCAGAAGTCCTTCAGGAACTCGCCCCACTTCACCCTCTGCCAGCTCGAATTATTGAATATCGCCAACTAGCAAAATTAAAAAGCACCTACGTCGATTCACTTCCCGAACTGGTCTGCCCGGCAAGCGGCAGAGTCCATACGTCATTCCGTCAGGATGTCGCAGCCACAGGCCGTCTCAGTAGTTCAGAACCCAACTTGCAAAACATTCCGATTCGAACCGAAGAAGGTCGCGAAATTCGCTCGGCGTTCAAACCAGCCCCCGACGACTGGGTTCTGCTTACAGCGGACTATTCGCAAATCGAACTGCGTGTGTTGGCTCATTACTGTGGCGATGCTGCCCTCCGCGAAGCGTTTGAGAAGGATCAGGATATTCACCGCCGTGTAGCGGCTGAGGTTTATGGAGTCGCTCCTGAGGAAGTCACTGGGGCCATGCGCCGATCTGCCAAAGCGATTAATTTCGGAATCATTTACGGCCAGAGCCCTTTCGGATTAGCAAAAGCATTGCAAATTCCAAAGGATGAAGCTGCTACCTTCATCGATGCTTACTTCGCTCGCTATCCGGGTGTCCAAAGCTTTATTCTCGATACTCTTTCTCAATGCCAGAAACAGGGCTTTGTATCAACCATGCTTGGAAGACGACGCATTCTCCAAGGAGTGCGAGATCTCCGAGCACTACCACCGGAAAAACGAAGAACGCTTACCGAACCGGAACGTATGGCGGTCAACACGGTGATTCAAGGATCTGCCGCCGATTTGATTAAGCTCGCAATGGTCCGAGTCTATCGAATGCTCAAGTCATCATCGCTTCGCGCTAGACTGCTCCTTCAGATCCATGACGAACTTGTATTTGAAGTACACCCCGACGATTTACAAAAACTCAAAGAACAAATTCTACCCCTAATGACGCAATGCGACAGTCTTTCGATCCCACTGAAGGTCGACACTAAATCAGGTCAAAATTGGGCAGAATGCGAACCACTCGAATAATACGACCTGTACTTAGAGCTACTCAGGGGAGGGACAAACTCGATGGGAACGAATGATTCTATCACATCGCAGCAGTATGCCGCCGCGAAATGGCCCAAGGTCATTGGTCTCTGCGGCGGCATCGCAAGTGGCAAAAGCGCTGTCGCCTCTGAACTAGAACGACTCGGTGCCATCGTCATTCGCGCCGACCAAATCGGCCACACTGTTCTTGAAGACCCCGGAGTGAAAGAACAACTGATTGAACGATTCGGGCCGTCTATTCTGGGGCCGGGATCCGCTTCCATATCGCGTCCTGCCATTGCAGCGATCGTCTTTGCCGATAATCCCGAAGCTCCAAAATACTTAAAATTCCTCGAATCTGTAACTCATCCGCCGATACGAAAGAGGATTTTCGAAACCCTCGCGCAACTGCGCCATCAAGAACCGCCACCACCCGCAATCGTGCTCGATATCCCACTGCTACTAGAGTCAAACTGGCAAGATCATTGTGACTTTGTGCTCTTTATTGATACCCCTTTATCAACTCGACTCCAAAGAGCACACCAGCGTGGTTGGACAGAGGAACAATACTTTTCCCGCCAAGCCTCGCAGATGTCGATAGAACAAAAGAAACAACTCTCCAACGATATCATTGAGAACCACGGAACCCTTGCGGATCTTCATTCGCGAATTCAAACGTGGTGGCATCGCGTCATCCACTGATTGAAAGAACAACTTTGCGTTGGATCGCGGAGCTATCCACGACAATGGGAATCAAACGGCCAGTGTAGTGGACGGCTCCGCCGTCCAACTCTTTCAGTTTCTAAATCGAACCGTTTTCTAGCAGTTTGAGTTCTAAGCGTTGGACGCGGAGCGATCCACGACGATATCGCCTTAATTTCCGCCAGGACCGAATGGTAAATTCAAGCCAGGGGGCAAACCCTGGGGAACTCCACCTGGAGGTGGTGCTGCAGGCTGCGGTTTACCAACCAATTCAGCTTGCGTTACGCGAAGCTTCTTGTAAACGTCTTCGCTGACAACGTAGTACCAATCCGCAAAACGAGCATTGAGTTCCTGCACCCTCTTCTTTGCTTTCGCAATTCGATCATTGCGTTCGTCGATCTTTCGTTGATTCTCCTTGGTGATCTGCTCGCGAGTCAACTCTAATCGCTCCTTTAGTTCCTCAGGGGTCTCCTGCTTAGGAGCTTCTTCCTTCATCTCAGCAGCAGGTACTTGAGCATCCTGCGGCTTGGCTTCGCCTGCTGGCGTTTCCGCTTTAGGCTCTTCCGGCTTCTTTTCTTCAGACTGAGCAGCGGCATCTGAAGGAACTGCATCAGCAGGCTTCTCTTCGCTCTTGGCTTCTTCCTTCTTTGCTTCATCCGCGGGCGGTTGATCTGCAGGTGGCTGGAAAGCTACCAACCGAGTCGATTTCTTTGAACCGTTTGCCGCGTTAGGATTATCACCTTCTCCAGTTGGGGCAGCGCCATCACCCTTGGCTTCAGGTGCTGGCGATTCCGCTTTCGGTGCTTCATCGGTCGCAGCTGGTGCACTTGGTTCAGAAGGTGTTTCAGCAGCAGCGGGCGTTTCGCTGGGGGCCGCCGGCGGCTCTGCTGGAGCAGGTGCTGCAGGCTCCGAGGAAACAGGGGGTGGCTGCGACGCCTGATCTAGCTTGAGCAAATCCTCCACTGTTTCAGGCAATACCTGCAATTCCGGTGGCGGAAACTTCGATTCATCGAACCGGACCGTCAACATCATGCGTCGATTCAAAGCATTTTCGCTCGATGCTCCAGATTGATCTCCAAAGAGATTACCAAAACGCAAGACGTACTGAATCCCATCGTTCAACGTAACCTGCAACTCACCGCTACTCGAAAGGATTTCCGAACCTCCATCAGGAGTCGGTTGTGGGAAGAAACCTCGCTCATACAAAGACAATACATCAGCGTTATTCGCTTCAAGCAAATTTTTGTCCGCTTTCAAGTCTGCCGACAAACCTGCTGGCTTTCGATCCACGTCGACAATTTCCAATTGATCCAAAGCGTTCTTTACATCATTAAGCCGATTCGCATTAACTTCTTCGCCTTCGGGAATCTGCTTCTCTGTTCCCTTAGCTCCCTCATAAGCAATCCACTTTTTCAAGTTCCATTTTGATGAATTCGTATCGAACGCGACATCGGCGTCATAGATCTTCTGCATCGCGGCCCCATCCTGGGTACGCACAATCGAATAATCCTTGATTCCAAGTTCCGAAATATCAAATGAAGACAACTGCAATAAATCTTTCTCGATCCACTTACGGAAGTCAGTCACCAACGGCTCAGTGCTAATTTTTACGACGTAAATCACATCCTGAGCAGGAATGCGCACAAAACGCTGCCCAGGTTGTCCTGCATCTTCTTTACCGACGATCAAACTAGCCAAGTCCTTGTCCTTAGCATCTTTAACTTTGACTAATAATCCAACACCTTGATCGCCGACTTTCAATCGATTCACATCGGGTTCGACAACACCGAATTCGGCGTGATCTTCGCGTCTTTCACTGGCGATTCCCAAGATGTCCATACCTACAAACAATGTCGCTGCATCGCGCATTTGAGTTGTTGCATCTGCTGGGTAACCTGAATGCGATGGAATTGTCCACTGTCCCGTTTGGGAGTCTTTGCGTACTTCGAATTCATCTAAAGTACCCAAAGATTCATCGAATTTGATAATCGACATCGACGCCGCTGCGAGTGGATCTTCGAACTCTGGGAACAATTTCTTGTTAAGCAGAGCCTTTACACCAGAGCCCTCATCTGCAGAGCGGCGTGGTTGCGTCGCTAGAGCCGCAATCAGGGCTACTGCGGCAATGGCTGCAAAAATACCAGTCTTTTGAGACTCTTTCACCTTACTATCTCCTCAACAACTCTTCACTTTTTTCTTGACTGCCAACGATGCCAAACGGTCCCAACTACTTCAGACGCGACTTGGGAATACCTTCCCTTTCGCGCAGGCGTCTCGAGACGAAAACACCGATGCCAACCAACAATGGAGGAATCGGGGGCAAGAAGATCGCAAACATTTTGTAGCGATTCTGAATCTTTAATATCTGCAAGTCCGCGTCGCGCTGGCTCGCTTGAATCTGCGAGTCACGAACGCGTTCCAGTTGTTCTTTTTTGACTCCCAACTTACGTTGCAGTTTCTGCCGTTCAATTTCCATTTGCGTCATCGCTTCTTGCAATTCAGCAAACTTCGATTTATCGATCGCACCTTCTTGCTGCAACTTCTTGACGCGTTCTTCGAAGCGTTGAATGTTCTTGGTGTTCTCAGCTTCAGCTTCCTGGATTGCATCGTCATAACTCTTCTGGAACTCACGTCGCTTATCCATCTCCTTGCCGCGTGCATCTTCCGACTCAAGCTCTAACAGTCGCAGCGTACTGTGCTGTGGTTCGTGGCGACGAATCGCTGGATACGATGCTTCGCCTGCAAGCACATCGATCACATTCAAGATGAAGGAGACGTTTTGGAAACGGAAGTCGACATCTTCGAACTGTTCCGGTCGGCTGCGTATTTCGATGAAGATTGGGTTCATGCAATCCGTATCTGCAACGAAGACAGCGCGGATCGGTCGTCCCTTATCTTCGATCTTAGTCTCAGCTTTCTTGGCATCCCCTTCTTTCTTCTCCTCAGTTGGCTTGGAGGCATCGGCGGGCTTTTCACTTGCTGGTGCAGCGACCGGCTTAGTACCTTCGATTTGAACAGCCATCACCGAACGGCCCGTTGGAGGTCCTTGCAATTGCCGAATTCGATTGGGCGACATCTGACCGCTCTGTACCAAAGTGCTCAGCTCCTGATAAGGAATCGTGCCCGCTTGTGAGCCGGTGGAAAGCAGATTGGTAATTTTGAATTCGTCGCTCTTAACCGGTTGGATTGCTCCGGCATACATTAGCATGACTTCTCGAAGCTCTTTCGATATCTCGCTTTCCGGGCCGAAGGAGTCCTTACCACCTGGAGCCTCTTCGCGAACGAAGATCCATTCATCGGAAGCGGCCTGCATTTGCTGCAATTTAGGATAGGGGTTGTACTGTTGCCAAACCACATCGGGACTTAGCATTCCCCCCACACCCGGCTTTCCTGGCATTTCGATGCTTAGGGTCTTCAGCAATTCATTGATGTCTCCCTTGGGCATCATCCCACCGCCGCCACCGAATGGACCGCCTGGCGCCTGCTTCGGTTCGCCTGTGCCTGGAAAGTTAAACCCGAATGGAAATGGATCCTCGAAGATCGCCGTTGGAATACCAGACTTTACAGCAGCAACCAAGTTCGACATTTCCTGAGGTGACAACAACGATGGTTGCACCACCATCAAGACATCAAACTGATCAGCCAGCAAAGGAGCGTTAAGATCCGCTTCCTTTACTTCATACTGCTTTGCGAGTTCTTCCACGATGGGCTGACGCGGAACCTGACGCATGTTGGACATCGAAAAGCCACCGGTGAACTGGGCATCGTTCTTGACAATACCCAAGCGTTTTCGCTGCGGCATAGCTACCGTTCGCAACGATCGCACCACTTCGTATTCGACAGGCACACCGTATTCAAAGAATGGAATAACGACTTTTTCCAAACCGCTTCGAAACGCCGCTCCGAGAATCACTTGTTGGTCAGTAAAAGCACCGCGTTCGCGAACTCGAACCGTTTGAGGCACAATGCCATAGCGTTGCTCGGCCAATTTTGCTTCTTCGCTGAAGACCTCCAAACCATCGTTGATATTCACCTCAATCGGTACACCCGACCGCTTGGCCACCGACTCAAATTCCTTGAGCAATGAAACCAAATCGTACTTGGTTCGTGCATATAATTCTGGAACATCCGCTGAGATAAAGGCATCGACAACAATGGGTCGCTTGGGATCCAACTGCTTCACCAGCGATGCGGTCACCGGCGAAAGCGAACTGACCTGACCCTCGGTTGCATCGGTGCGGAAATCTTTGTTACGGAAGAAATAACTAACGCCGATCGCTGCCAAGCCTAGGCAGAGCACTCGAGTTAGGTAATGCAAAAACATGGAGTTGCCTTGCTTACCACCACTCCAGTTTCGCTTACCAATTAGCACCATGCAGAGGTAAAGCCCGAGAACAGCGACTAGCGAGAAAAAGGCAATCGATGAAGCGGCAATGACACCGCGACCAAAAGAGTCAAATTGACCGCGGATGCTCCAGGAGTTAACCAATCTTGCCAACCAAC
>JBEGUT010000183.1:0-7322 GCA_041178745.1 Planctomycetota bacterium
TGAAGCAGCCACCTCGAATACACCTCAAGCCAAGTCTCGAGGCGAGATGCCTTCGGGACAACCCTTCTCACTTGCCTTGGTTGGTGTTACTTTACTTTGTGTCATCGCTACAGCCATATTCGCGTTTCTGCAAAATATACCTTTAGCCATTGTCGCCGGAGTGCTTGGCGCAATCGCTTTAGTGACAGCTTTTTTTCAGCATCGAGCAGTGAATAAAGAGAGTAGTCACAAAGATCAATATGGTCGTGGACCGTATCGCAAATTCAACTGCAAGCCTGATGTAAAGTTCGTTGAACGTTTGGCTAGTACGATGCAAGCCTTGCGAGAAGCTTCTCAGGAAAGAAAGTGGAAGTTGAATTGGCAAAGCCTCGATGGGATTTGTAAGCAAGCCGAAGCTGCAAAATCCAAACAGGATTTTCCATCGGCGATTCGCGCCTACGCCAACGCCATTATGGAAACTATGGGACAGATTCGAAATCAAGGGAATCTTCAGGCGAGCGATTCAGGGATCGATTATTGAAAGTTCTTCCGGCACCGGAGTCAACACATCATTCAAAATCTCGGTATCCTGAATGCCAATGGTTCCATTGCAGAATCTACAGAGTAGGAATAGCTTGGTCGCTTACTTGATACCCAAGCCAGATCCCCGTGCGTCGAGTGCACCCCGGACGCCAAGCTGTCGTGGATCGCGTGCGATCTTGTCGGAAAAGATTCGGACATCTTGAACAATTGGTTGCAAACGCGCGGTGAGGTTTTCAACGTTTTCCAAGGTTTGAACCAACTGAATATACAATTGATCGTCTTCGATCAAGCGGCTCACGGTACCATTGCTCGAATTGATTCGAGCAGCAAATTGGCGAAGGTCAAGTAGCAATGCATCAAGATTGTCGACCGTTCGCAAAATATCATCCACCGCTTCCGGGGCGCGCTCCGCGATCGGATCGGTGATCTCTGTGATGTTGCTAATCGCTTCATCTGCATTCTGTAATGCCGATTCAGCCGCCGTCCCAACCTTTTCAAAATTCTTAAGTGTCAGTTTGGTTTGCTGCAGTACTTCTCCAGAGTTCTTCACTAGGTCGGGAAATTGCTCGATGGAAGCAATAAGGGCTTCCTTGAGTTTCGGGTCACCTAAGATAGACTCGATCGTGTCAAGTGTTTGATTGAAATTGTCGATCGTCAATTCGGATTTCTTGATGATACTCTGGATCGAACCATCTTTGGTTCCCATCAGTGATCGAACATCACGAGCGAGAATAGCAATTTCCTTGCCAGCTTCATCGATCGAGCCGAGTGTTGCCGAAAAGTTTTCCTGCATCGCTAAAACACTATCAAGAGGATCTTTCGCAACTTCACCGCCGGTTAGGTAGTCTTGATCTTTCAGGTAGGCCGCTGCCATTTCTTGTTCTTCCGGTTGCAACTGACCATCCTTCTGTCCTCCCCCTACCCCGTCAAAACGATTTACCAGAGTCGTTCGATTGGGAGGCAAAAACTCGATGACGGCATCACCGGTAATCAGTGAACCTGTTTGAATACGAGCGACTTCTCCAGCGCGGATTGGATAGCGTTTCTCAAGTTCCAGTGTTAGGTTGACACCACCATCATCATCCTGAAGTTTCACACCGACTACGCGTCCGATCCTTACGCCGCTTTTTCGAACTGGCGTATCGATTTCAACACCCGGCGCGGCAGCGAAATTGATCGTGCAGGTGTAGTGTTGGATCCAAAAATTCGGAATCGCGCCAAAAAAGAAAATGAGAATAATCCCGATTACCGATGAGGCTAAAACGAGAACACCCACACCGAATCGATAGGCTTTATCATCCATGGTGGAAATGCTCCTAGAAATGCTTCAACGAATCAGGGGGAAGGTCTTCAGTCGATACTTCGTGGCTCGAAAGTTTTCTTAATTCCATCAATCTCTCACCCGCTTCCCCTTCGACAAACTGTCGAACTCGTCGATCCTCCACATGTTCCAGACCGCTCGGAGGTCCATCGTAGATAATCTGTGATTCATTCTCTCGGAGGCGAGGGAAGGGATAGAGCATGATAATTCGATCAGCAACTTTTTTGGCCGTGCGCATGTCATGAGTTACAACGATACTAGTTACAGGATTGCGTTGGCGCGTTCGCAAAATCAATTCATTGATCACGTCGCTCATGATCGGATCAAGCCCAGTGGTAGGTTCGTCGTACAGAACTAATTCCGGTTCAAGAATCAAAGCTCGTGCGAGTCCAACCCGCTTGCGCATGCCACCAGAAAGTTGCGAGGGACGTTTATGAATAATGCTTTCGGGTAGGCCAACCTCTGCTAAACGATCGACGACGAGTCTGTCGCAATTTCGAGTTAGATTCAAGCCTTGCTGTTTCACCGGAAAAGCGACATTTTCTCCAATGGTCATGCTGTCAAACAGAGCGGCATTTTGAAAGACGAAACCAAACTTTCTTCGAAGCTTGGTCATCTCTGTATCGCTCAGGGCATGAATATCTCGGCCATCGTAAAAGATCTTTCCCGATGTCGGACGAATGAGATTGACGATGGACTTCAGCAACATGGTCTTACCGCAACCACTTTCGCCGATGATGGCAACGGTTTGCCCGCGCGGAATCACCAGATTGATGTCTCGCAAGATCTGCTGAGTGCCATAGATAAGATTAAGATGCTGGGTTTCGATCAAGGTGCGATCGTAGGCCAGCCGTCCTTTATCGGTTGTATCGATGTTTTGAGCAACCATGCGCGTAAGACTCCGTTCGCTTTAAAAGAGCTTCGCGCCACGCGGCCATATCATTGAATAGACCGCATCGAGAAAAATATTCAAAACAAGATCCATGCCAAGAATCATGACAAAGCTCAGCACGAACGCCGCCGTTGCCGCTTTACCAACTCCCTCTGCACCAGCTTGGCAATTGAAGCCGCGATAACAACTGACAACCGCGATGATACCACCAAAGAAAAGACTTTTAAAAACACCGCTGAAAAAATCAAAGCCGCCGACGAAGTCACGACTGTTTCGTAAGTATTGCGAATGATCGATATGCAGAATGATCACGCTGTAAAAGTAACCACCTACAATACCCATAAAGTCTGCCATGATGGTCAAGGCTGGGATGAGGAAAATGCATGCCAGAAATCGTGGGACAACCAGATAATGAATTGGGTCAGCTCCCATAGCGATCAAGGCATCAACTTGCTCCGTAACTCGCATGGTTCCTATCACCGCAGCCATCGCACTACCGACTCGGCCCGCCAGCATCGTCGCTGCGAGAACAGGACCTAATTCGCGGACCAATGACATATTGATCACCGCACCGAGGCGACTCTCTAAACCGATGGTATGGAATTGGTAAAAGCTTTGAACGGCTAAAACCATTCCGATGAATGTTCCTGTTAACGCAACCACCGGTAGACTCAGAACTCCCACCTGATAAAAGTTAGGTAGGATGGTCTCGCGTTTGGGCATGCTGGTTACCAACCAGCGAAGAATGCTGTAAGCGAAAATTGCGATATCGCCCAGGGTTGTTAAGCCATCGATCACGACAGCACCCCATGCGCTGATACCGCGCATCGCCGCTTCACCGCTGCGATACAACGTGCTGGACCAACCGCTGGGAATGGTAGTACTCATGACCTTGGAACAAATCGCCGTGGTTGCCGATAGCTATCAAATCGCAATTGATGAGTGTTGGAATCCGACGATCGGACGAAGACCGATGACAACACGCACGTTAAATTGTATCGGTCAGGAAGGCTTTGACGTTTCAGGGAATTATTCTCAATTACGAGAATATAACTGAGCTTTCGAGGCAGAGTTCTTTCTCGCATGCTAATGCTAGCGAGCGCTCTGGTGCAATGCGCGAGGCAGCTAGACTTCTCTAAAATCGACGGGGTTAAAAGAAAAACGGCGTAGCTCGACAAAAAGCTGTCGTGCTACGCCGCTTTAGGTACTGATGAGAGTTTACGACGAGCTTAGCTGGATGCTGCGGTCATTTCGGCATCGGACTTACCGCGAATTTCTCCTCGGAAGTCCAAGCGAACGACTTTGCCTTCATCGTCCTTAACCACACCGATGTTGATGGTATCCTTGCCTTCGAAGGTACCTCTGAGCAATTCTTCTGCCAACGGATCTTCGATTCGTTGTTCCAGGGCTCGACGCAACGGGCGAGCACCGTAATCGAGGTTGGATCCCTTCTTGATGAGGAACTCTTTGGCCTCGTCGGTCAGTTCCAAACGGAAGCCACGCTCTTCCAAACGCTTACGAACCTTGGACATTTCGAAATCGATCACTCGCTTTAGGTCATCCTTATTCAAGTGACGGAAGATGATTGTGTCATCGAGACGGTTGAGGAACTCAGGACGGAAAACGCGTTCGATTTGATCCATAACGCGAGCCTTCATCGAATCGTAGGAAGCATCGCTGTCGGGTTTCTGGAAACCGAAGGATGCCTCGTTCTTGATCGCTTCAGCACCGGCGTTGGTGGTCATGATCAGGATCGTATTTCGGAAATCGACGTTGCGACCGAAGCTGTCTGTCAAACGCCCTTCTTCCATGACTTGGAGAAGCATATTGAAGACGTCGGGATGGGCTTTTTCGATTTCGTCAAGTAGGACGACGGCATAGGGGCGACGGCGGATTTTCTCGGTGAGTTGTCCACCTTCTTCGTAACCGACATAGCCTGGAGGAGCACCGATCAGACGGCTGACATTATGCTTCTCCATGTATTCGCTCATGTCGATATGAATTAAAGCATCGGGGTCACCGAACATAAATTCGGCCAGTGCCTTGGCCAGCAACGTTTTACCAACACCAGTTGGACCAGCGAATACAAAGCAACCGGTAGGTCGCTTCGGATCTTTCAAACCGCTGCGGCTTCGACGTACGGCTTTGCAAACTGCTGATACCGCCAAGTCCTGGCTGACCACGCGTTTGTGAAGTTCGTCTTCCATCTTCATCAAGCGGAGACTGTCTTCGGTGCTAAGGCGAGTCAATGGAATACCGGTCATCTTGGAAACGACTTCCGCGATCACTTCTTCGTCAACCACGCCATCGGTCTCTCGGCTCTTCTCGCGCCAGTCGCGGGTGATCTGTTCTTTCTTCTTGCGAAGTTTATCCGCTTGATCGCGCAAAGCTGCAGCTTTTTCGAAGTCTTGGTTTGCTACCGCTTCTTCTTTTTCTTTGTTCAGACGCTCTACTTCGTCATCGATTTCTTTCAGATCTGGTGGCTTGCTCATGCTGCGTAGGCGCACTCGAGCACCAGCTTCGTCAATGACATCGATTGCCTTATCAGGCAAGCAGCGTGCGGTGATATAGCGTTCGCTCATTTCGACGGCTGCCACGATCGCATCATCGGTGATTTGAACACGATGATGTTCTTCGTATCGTTCGCGCAAACCTTTGAGGATCTCGATCGTTTCGGTTTTGCCCGTAGGTTCTACGATGATCTCCTGGAAGCGGCGAGCCAGTGCGCTATCCTTTTCGATATACTTGCGATACTCATCGAGGGTAGTAGCACCGATGCATTGGATTTCACCACGAGCCAAGGCAGGCTTCAGTACGTTTGCTGCGTCGATAGCACCTTCCGCACCACCGGCACCTACCAAGGTATGCAACTCATCGATAAACAAAATGGTGTTGCGAGCGCGGCGTACTTCATTCATGACGGCCTTGATACGCTCTTCGAACTGACCGCGGTACTTAGTACCAGCAACCATCATGGCCAAGTCGAGAACGACGATACGTTTTTCGGTTAGTATCTCAGGCACATTGCCAGCGATAACACGTTGGGCGAAACCCTCAACAATAGCCGTCTTGCCAACACCGGCCTCACCGAGAAGAACGGGGTTGTTCTTGGAGCGACGGCAGAGAACCTGGATGGCTCGTTCGATTTCTCGTTCACGACCAATCACAGGATCGAGTTTACCTTGTCGAGCGAGTTCGGTGAGATCGCGTCCGAAGCTGTCGAGGGCTGGAGTCTTGCTCTTGGATCCCTTAGACGAAGTTGCTTGATCGCCCGAAGCTGCGGCACCGCCAACACCTTCACGACCACCGCGTTCGCCACCTTCGGCGCTATCGATACCGTGACCAAGTAGGTTCAATACTTCTTCGCGAACATCTTCGAGCTTGAGGCCTAGGTTCATCAATACCTGAGCAGCAACACCTTCCTGCTCACGTAGCAAGCCGAGCAATATATGTTCCGTGCCGACGTAGTTATGGTTCAGGTTGCGAGCTTCTTCCATCGAATACTCGATAACCTTCTTAGCGCGTGGTGTTTGAGGCAACTTGCCCATCGTCACCATTTCTGGACCACTCTGCACCAACTTCTCAACTTCCAATCGAATCTTTCGCAGGTCGACGTCGAGATTTTTGAGCACATTAGCAGCCACGCCACTCCCTTCCTTGACCAAGCCGAGAAGGATATGCTCGGTTCCAATGTATTCGTGGTTGAATCGTTGAGCTTCCTGATTGGCCAACTGCATTACTTTGCGGGCTCGGTCGGTGAAGCGTTCGTACATAGTTGATCCCCTTAACTGTTGTAGGCCCATCTATCTAGGCCCGGTGTGCCGCGAATCGCGGTTCGCCCCTGCCACCTGCGTCATCCCAAAAATGGATGACACTAAAATCTAGGCAACATTACATCTGCAAAAAGTGTTCCGAAACCGATTGGTCGCCAATTTGGACGCTCTAGCCAAAGGGTTGCTATACCCCTTCGGATTTACGCGCATAAACGGACTGCAGAGCATTTTTCAAAACCTCACCCTGCAAGGCAATGGGACTACTCCTCAGATTCACTCTATTCGTCCTTCAAGGCGGAGTCCGATGACTCGGTTTCCTCATCCGCTTCTCTGGCAAGAATCTCCAGTTCTCTCTGGATTTCCTCGCTCCAACGAGCGGAAGATTCTCGTAAACGAATTTGTTCCAAACATAATTCGCTTTGTTTCCAGCGTTTGGTTCTACGCAGGACACCCGCCAAAAGAAGGGCAGTTGCAATGTCATCAGGATTTTCAGCCAACTGTTTGGAAAGTAGCGATTCAGCTTCAAACCAATTGCCTCGCAAATACTCAGCCTGAGCCGCCATCAGCAAATCAGTCTTGGGAATTCGCGGCGTAACGGCGAGCCATTTCGGCAGTTTCATGTAAGCGTGGCAGGCAGAGATCACCCAAAAGCTGCCACAAACGAGCCAGCCGGCACGAACCAGCCAAACAGGTCCCCACTGAGGCCATGCAAAGCTAGCAATCAGAAGCGTATTGAAGAGCAGGGAAAATCCGAGAAGCTCTAGCACGCCGGGGAGGCTACCTCGCAACCAAGCTGGGGCTAAACCCGGGCAAC
>JBEGUT010000184.1:0-7265 GCA_041178745.1 Planctomycetota bacterium
CTGTTCGCGTTCAAGAATCAAAGTACCCTTGGTACCCATAACCACTTCGCCATAGCCGCCGAAGCCATTTCCGTTGATCGACGAATAGGTGACGGTGATCTTCTTGTTCGGATCCACCGAGTAAGGGTCAACGCCTTTACCCTTTTGCGGATAGTTTTCTGCATCGCTGCGATAGCCGATATCGAACTTTGCGTCGTACTCGGGGCCAGGAAATTCATACATGCAGTAGACATGGTCTTCCGCTTCGCGATCTACTGGGAAAATATGGCGGCCGCCACAAGCGTGAACACTTATCGGGCGAGCTTTCTTTCCGTCCTTTCGCAAGGCACTGCAGAAAATACTTGCCGCATCCAATTGATGGCTTCCAAGTTCCGCCATCAAGCCACCTCCGGTGCGCGACCATAATCGCCAGCGGCAAAGTTCTTCCAATGCTGAAACAGCACGTTGGCTGCTCGGTAGGGTGAAATCGCGATAGCCGTATTTCTTGGCGTCGATCGATTTGTCGGAATCCCAAGCTTCCCATTGAGCTAGTTGAGCTTTGAAAAGTTCGAGTCGGTCGGGATTTTTTTCCGAGGAAATCTGCTTTTGCAAAGATTTAATCTTCGACATGATTGGGTCGACCATCTTTTCTTTGCCATCCACCATGGTCATCACACCACCAGGCAATGGTTGCTGCCAACTATCGTTGCCAGGAAGATTGTCGCGATGCCACTGGGCGCGAATATGATGAAGTTGGCCCAGCATTCCCCACTGAATCAGCTTTACAGCGTTATCGTAGAGAATGCTGTAATGGCGTTGGTGACCCGTTGCTAGAAGAAGATCTTTTTCCTTAGCAACTCGGGCCATCACTTTGCACTGAGCGACATTGTGGGCCATCAATTTCTCGGTCAAAACATGCTTGCCTCTGAGCATCGCTTGGATGGCAATAGGTGCATGTAAGTGAAGAGGCAAAGCGATGATCACCGCTTCGATATCGCTGTCGTCCAACAACGCTTTGATACCACCATTGGAGCTATCGTAAACCTTGACGTTTTTCTTCGCTTCATCGATCCCAGAATAGCCTACCTTTTTGATCAAGCCAGGCCGTGCATCCATCGCCGTGGGAGATGCCCAGTCGCCATAGAATGCGCGGTGGATGTTGTAAGGACGGATGTCTGCGATTGCGACGACTCTCACGTAATCTGGCGTGCAGCCGCCAATCAAAACGTTTCCTTCATCGCCCGTTCCGATGATTCCTACGCGTACGGGATCGGTGACCTTACCGTACTGGAAATACATCGCTCCCAATCCTGCGCCCGATACGGCACCGGCAGCGATCACTCCCTTGAGAAAATCGCGTCGAGTAAAACCGACCGCCTCATTGAAGTTATCGATCCCAATGTTTTTGTCTTCTGCGCTCAATTGATCCATATCACACTTCGTCCTGTGTCAGGAAGACCTTAAAGGAAGTTGGTAAATCTAGGTTTTAGCGGTAGCTTTTTTGGGCGCACTGGCGAATTGCCAAATGCTCCAAGGAATAAAATCAAGTCCAGCAAATCGACCTGCGTCCGTAGCAAACAAAACCAAACAGGCCAACACTTCGACCGCTTGGAAGTAAGTAGGTTGCGTGCCGGGGAATCCCGGGAATTGAGATAGAACCACCGACAATAAGAACCCAGCTGCCGCTAAAGAAGCTACGCGTGTCAAAAGTCCGACAATCAACAGAATACCGATTACCATGTCAAAGATCGGAATGATCTTGTCGACCATTTCCGACTGAAGTGGTAAACCACCCGGCTTCTGCAACGAAACAGGCGCCGTTACAGCTCGCTGTTGTTCAGTGGCTAACCCATTAAGCTCGCGTTCCTGCGAAGCGATAATCTTGTCGATGGTTGACAAAGCAGGACGGACGGAAGCAAGTCGATCCGATTCAATCTTGTCTTTCTGCTCACGCATAGAGGACACGAACTGGCGCATCGGATCTTTCGCCATCGATTCGATTCGTGCTGACCCTTCCCCAAATTTGTAAATGTCTTCTTCCCATTCCGAATAGACTTCATCCAGCTTCTCGATACCAAGGTTGGTAATCTCTTCTGCTTGTTTGGCTTGCTCGGAAGTAAACTTGTATTCGTCAGTCGCTTTTTTGCCGAGGTCCTTAAAGAGATTGGTCATCTCTTCTTTGTTCAGACGAACCTCGCCGCTGCTATCCCAAATAGCCTGCTTATACAGAGGAGCCAGCGGCCCCTTCGCCGCAGATAAAAATCCCTTCGACGAAAAATCGCCCTCTTTCACTTTGGTTTGCCCTTCCATGAAGAAGTGCCAACCAACTCCCAGTCGCAACAATACCAACGACCATACGGCCATGCGACCAATTTTGTAATAAGGTGACATACCTCGAAGCCTTTCTACCGGCCAAGCCTTCGCTCTTGCGGAGAAATGTAGTTGCAGGAATCCTGAGACGCTTCTGGGAAGACCCTTCGTTGCAAGCGTCCCTGGATCTAACAGGGGGAAACTTTCAAGTGCTGATTATTGCTCATCATGCTCCATAAGCCAAGACTTAACTACCCTTCTCCGGTCATGATGCCTTTTTTTCAGCCGTTAATACCGAAGCGGTTACTCATGGAACCGAAAGGCTGGGTTAGCGATAACAATCATGAAATGGGATAAACCCACTCGTAAGAATGAACCTATTTGTCCTATCTGTGATCTTTTCTGCAGTTCTCTGGTACAACGCAATAAGGGTTCCTCGCGACTGTTCGAAATGTCGCGACTACTGACGAACGCCTGGACAATCGCGGTAAACCTTCTACATTGAAAGGCCGCGGCTGCCGAGGAAGTAGGTGATACCTCGAAAGGTTGTCACTCGTTTTGGTGGTGTCGTATTGTGATTACACAGCATAGGCCCGGTCAAACGTGAAGCGATATGATTCCGTTTCGGGAGCCGAGGACGATCTAGTACAAGTCCTTGGCTACCTTAACTTTTCCTCTGGAAGATCCGATCCAAAAACGCTGGAAAGCTTGAACCGCCTTTACGGTCGAGCGATCTGGGGGAGCCCTTACGCCGGTATGCCTCCCTGGTTGAGTGTCCAGCAGTGGCTACAGGATGCGCTTCTTCGTTTTGCGGCTGACAACCCTGCGTTCCAAAAGTCCAGTCAAGCGAGTGAAGTGTTGCAGTTAGTTTGGAGGCATCTGTTGCCCTCCTACCTAGACTTTCATCGCGACTTACTTTTCCACCAAGAACCGGAAGCGTTGTTCAATGGCTTCTTTATCGGCCGTGCGATGGAAGCGGTCTTGCAGCAGGGGGCGCCATGGGATGAGGTGGATCGTATTATTCCTGCAGCCATTCAAAGGCTCAATGACTATGTTGGATTCCGCCCTGTGGCGGTTTTAGAAGGGCGTCGCTTAGAGCCCTATCCGCACGAGTGGGTTCGTCCCATACCTCTCTACATCGCCGGTTCGGGAGTGACTCAAGGACCCTACCATGATGTTGTCGAGCAGGCGTTAAAGATTCTCGCGGAAGCCAATCCTGATATTTTGCAAAGAGCTTATCTCGACCTAAGCCATCTTGATGAATTGGCGCTCGATCCAAGAGCTTATGATTTTGATCATCCCGTTAATCGTCGACCCAATTATCATTTCGGGCAGTGGGATCCGCACTGTATTGATGGTCAAGGCTACTATCGTCGCTTTGTGATTCAACAAGTGACATTGGATGCTCTATTGGCGAGGCAACGCCAGGAGAAATTGCCCAAAAATCAAATGCTTTTCGAAGCGGCAGCGGTTTTGGCCGGCACCATCTTGATGGCCTCAGGTGTCAGCGGTAGTGGCCCAAATACTTTTGCTTCAACCATCAATCTCGCAACTTTGCTCAGCGGCATCGCGGCTTATCGCGATGAGTTCTACGATCAATTGCTTGAACGCATGCAAGGACCACACGCGGAGCGTCTTAAAGTAGAGCAAGGGATTCGCCGTCAAGCATTCGGTGGTGCAAGACAGTATCTCAATCAACAACTCGCGCGTCACCGTGCCAGTCAATTGGAGCATGTGCAACTGGCGCGATTATTCGCGCGTATGGGAAATGCTGTTGCTGCCAAAGACGAAAGCGATTTCGTTCCTGTACCTGCTGCTCGAATCCTTTGCCGTATCGACTGTTTGCTGACCGGTGGATCGCAATGGCTGCAGCAAGGAGATCTTAAGTCGGCGGCTGCAGTTCCCAATCAAATATTGGATTTGCTGAATCGAGGTATCGATTGCGGTGCCATCGTCGATCCCTGGAATATCCTTGGATTTGCTGGGAATTTTAGCCGGTTTCATGGGCCAGAAAGCGCTGTTCGCGATCATCGCGTCGACGATTTAGTGTCGCTGATGGAGAGTATTTTCTCGCTGCAGTCGCGCATCTGGCGCGAAGCTGCTGCGAGAAATGAAGAAGCTTTATGTCAAACGGTATCCAAACAGTTCAAAGAAATCGCCGAATGGTGGCGCCGCTACGCAGCTCATGAAGTTCCCGATTTAGAAGCGACCGATCCGATTGAAAGTTTTAATTCCGCGTCACTGGTTGCTGCCGCACTGAGGCTTTGGCACTCCGGAGGAGCGGCGGCTGGGGATGTGAAATTCTGGGCACCCCACGCCGAGATGTTCGATTCGCCAAAGGCCTATGCTCTAGTGATCGAAGCACTGTTGGAGCGAGAGGATTTTGTCGCCTCGATGGCGCTTCTGGTGCACTGGCTGAGTCAAACAGAAAAAGTCGGTCTTCAAAGTGGTACAGTGACATTCTCTGTGCTTGCTCAACAATGGTTACAACGCCTGCAAATACGTTTGACCCGAGGAGAGAAATCATCGAGCCTCGGGTGGCCTTTGGTTTCAAAATTCTTTGATTTTCTAGAAGCCAACTCAGAAGCTTATTGGGCACCTCCAACCTTCCAGCTTCTCAATCGCAAGAAGAACACCAAGCCTCCAGCCGAAGCAGCAACCGGTAATGGTGGCGGTGAAATCGAGCCTGAAGAGGATAGTACCTTCCGAGCTGCCTACGAGAATTTCATCTATAAAGACAGTACCGATGATGGGCTCGATAGTTCGCTTTTCGAGGAAGAGAGTGAAACCGAAGATGAACTGATGCAAGAGTCGCGCAGACTTGAGCAGCATCTTTCGTTTCTCAATGCCATTGCCCAGATGTGGAAACAAGTTGCGATCTACCCGCTGCTGAGAACCACAGAGACCGATAACGCAGACCCCAAGCCATCCGATCTCTCTGCCTTGAAGCATTGGTGCGATCAAGCCGAGATCAATGGCAAAGGCCTAATGCAACTCCTTGAAGAAGTTCACGGCCATCGTATTCCGCGAGGTGGATCAGATGCAGATGCGATGGCCCGATACGACCGCAGACGATTGACGAAGGAGTCACTAGTCGATCGCATTATCGGTACGATCGTTGAAACGTCCGATGCTCGTTTTCTCTTACTGGCGACTCTATGCTCAAGTTTCCAAAATGGCGATTGCCAGCGATTGGAATCTGCCGAGCAACTTCCTGACGATGATCGCTCAGCCGTTCGTGTTTTCTCGCATCTCATGAAAGGGGATGTCGAGGAAGTTAAGAACGAATTCCCGAATTTGGTGCGTGCTTTTTGGTCCAAGCCGTTGTTGTATGTACCGCTGTCACGCGGCGGCGAACCACGTTCGATCTGTGAAGTGCGATTGCGTCGACGGGTGATGACGCATCTGTTAACCTGGTTACCGCGAGCCGGACTCTACTACCAAGCGGTCGAATTGGTAGAGACCGCGCGGCATATGGAAAACCGAAATCCGGTTGGCAATGGCGCTGTCACCGAATTTGATGATCTCTATAAAATCGCCTACAAATCCCTGGTCCGCTCGCTGATTCGAAATGCTTACGCTTGGCAAAAACAAATCCCTGCGAAAACGACTCCTCTTAAAGCATACGAAAACCGAGCCACCTATCCTGTTCCAGATGCGATCGTTATCGACCAACTCGATGAAGTGGACATCAAGGGTGTGGTCGAACCTCATAGCGACCTGCTGATACCGTTTCTTGAGCATCTGACCAAGGTGATGCTGGGTAGTTGGTTGTCGCACAGCCGAACACTTCGTCTGAGCATTTTAGAAACGGTCGAGAATAACAATGCTTGGGGTAAGTTAGTTGCCTTTATCAAACGCTTCGGCGGCGCCATTTTTACTCAGCAATTCCTGCGACTGAGCAACGTACGTGCCATACTCCATCAAGGTGTGGGAGCGTGGCTGGATCATGTACAAGAAGATGGTGGTCAAGCCGAACTGCAACCGCTGTTGGACGAGTTGGAAGCAGGTACCGTAACAAGAGCAGAGGTTGAGAAGCAGTTGTCGATCGTGCTCGAGGGGATCATCGATCACTACGCCGAATATCGCGACTATAACAGCACAACAACGCAATCCGACCGTGGCGAGATGCTCTATATGCTGCTCGATTTCCTGCGACTGCGGGTACGTTACGATCGAGTCAGTTGGAACTTGCGTCCTGTCTTTTGGGCGCACGAAATCATGGTGCGAAGCGGATGTCAAAAAGGGGCCACTCAGTGGCGACGCGCGCTCTCTGAACGAATCGGACGAGAAGCGGAACTCTACCTCGACAATCTCGCCAAGCTGCAAGAAAAGTACGCGATGCGAATGCCTACGGTTGCCGATCGCCTCAGTGAACGATTTATCAAGCCGATGACCGTCGATCGTATGCGAGCTTTGATACGACCGGCCATTCGACAAATCCGACTTGGAAAAAAGACCCCGGCCTTCGATTTGCTGCTTCAAGAAACAAAGACGCTCACTAAAGAACCGACCGGCGTCGGACTCGACATCCCAGCGTGGTTATTGGCGCTCGAAGAGGAAGTTGACCAAGCACTAGAGCATGAACGATACGCGCGAGTTGAGTTCAATTACGATGCCGCAGTACCGCTGAGGCTCGTCTCGATGTCGGACCTAGAAGATCAACTCAATACGGCCGAACGACAGACCAATCGCTTTCTAGACCCTCCTTCTTCTCCTCCTCCTGTGTCTTGATCGAGAGCAACTCTGCGAGGGGTTAATTATGCAGCGTCGCAGGTTTCTTTGTCGCTTGAGCACTTTATGCGCGACCCATGTTGCCGCAGTTCACCTTGCTCCTTCAATTGCTCTTAGTGCTGCCGATGTACAAGAAGCAACAGAAAATGAAACGGGCGAGGTAGATGCTCGCTTTAAGTCGTTCGATCAGTTGATGAGGTCGATGATCCAGGAGCATCAAATTCCCGGAGCATCGCTGGCTG
>JBEGUT010000185.1:0-7258 GCA_041178745.1 Planctomycetota bacterium
GCGGCTGTGGTGGCAAACAGATAGTCGGGCCCCTTTCTCGCTTTTAGGAAATGCCTTACCACGTTGGTACAATCTTCCGGTGCGGTAGCGGCCGAATCATGCTCAAAGTCACTACGCAGAGTATCGACGATCATCTCAACCTGCTCCCAACCGCGCGGTGTATCTGTCGTCCATAGTTTGGCTAGCGAGGCTATTTCATCGAGATCAATGGCAACCTCATAGAGACTGTCTGTGGGCTCCAAAGGCTGAAGTAGAAATGGATCTAGTGGCTGTAAGCCTGCTTCAGCAGTAGGTGATTGGCTGGTAGTTGGCATAGGCTCTAGGGCAGGGCTTGGTGGATGGGGTAGGGGTGCATCCATCGGTGGAGCCGCTACTACTTCAAAAACCTTCTGACGTTCTTGAACGGATGCAGGATCGGTAGCGATGGCAGTATCTCGAACTGCAGAAGCATATTTTTTGAAGAAGCTGGTTTTTCGAAGTTGATGCAAATGCGGGAAGGTATTTTGAAGCCTGAGAACTGTTAACTGAGGTGTGTAGTCCCGACCGACCATCTGAGGAATACCATCGTTGGTCAGTCCATAGAAATCAGGGCGATCGACTTTATCGATGTGTACCGCGTTGACGAGGTCAGGACTTGGAATTCGTGACGATTTCAAATTGATGATTTTTATGCCAAATTGATGTTGCGTAATGCGATAAGGGACCGACTCAGGTAATGAGAACAGGGCCCAAGGTTTATCTTTCTGATAGATAAGCTGTGGCTTGACGGTTGAGCTGGGTTGTTGGTGTGTCCAATCCTTGCCATCAAAGGCGTCAAAGGTCTCCAGGGAAAGATGAGCTGGTGTGGCGCCAATCAGATAAATAAGAGCAGGCGATTGAGTCCCTTTGGGCTGTTGTTTCAGGCGCGGCGTCGATTTGCGAACCGCAGAGAATTCGCGGCTAGATTTTTGTGACTGAGACAGATGCTGATGCTGTTGTTGCATCTCGGTTTGATTCAGCGAGATGGCTCGTTCAATATTTTTCTTAATCTTCGCATCTTGTCCGTAGAACTCACTGAACATGTCGTACAGAGATGGAGCGGTATCTTCGAGAAATAGTTCACTTTCAACGGGTCCGAAGCTCATGGCGGTTTCTTGGGCTGCGACCATTTGTTCTCCATCGCCGATTCCCGAACGGGCGGAATCATCCGCTTCTCCATTGCCGCCGGAAGTGGGCATGAATCCATTGAGCGCGTATGTCGCTAGTGAAGGGTGGCTACCTAGATATCCAAGAATCAGTAGTACGCCGATGACAGCGGATAAGATTCCGAAGCGCAAGCGAACGATCGGGACCGACTGCTGGGCGACGAATCCACTTTGGATTCTTTCCCAATACGCGCCCATCAGCCACCAAATACCAAGTAGTGCAAAGATACCAGCCAAAATATAGACAGCGATATCTCCCGAAATCGTGACGCAGAAAACGAAAAGGAAAAAGCTGAGTAAGCCTGAGATCCATTCCGCTTTGCGAGTGTTGTGTAACGTTACCGCTGCGATGGCTCCTTGTTGTACGGTAGCAAGCATCAACAATTCAAAGGGTTCGCCAGCGAGACCAAAAAAGATTTTCACGAGACTGTTAGCGACGAATGGAAATAGAATGAGTATGACTGTCAAAAAAATATAGCGTTGATTTCGAGTGCGCGAGCGGGTTTCCGAGGTTGGCGATGCGGAGGGACTTGGCTTTAGAGTTTTAGAAAAGGTAGACGATTTCGCATTTGCCCCGATATTACGAAGCTCCAGCAACATCAGGCTGATTGCAAGCAGGCTAGAAACGATGACCGGCGCTACGATGGTCCAAGGTGTCCAGTTTGCATCGATACGAACCAATGTTACTGCTGCGGTAGCAAGTAAAGCGAGCAGTAAGACAATGCTTCTCTGGCCACTTAGGGCGATCGATGGGAGCATTTTGTTATGGGATGTTTTACCCCGCAGCGGAAGCTGAGTCATGGCAAACTCTCTCCCACTGTTGTTTGATCTGTTGGTCGATGTCTTGTTCAATATCGATCAGCATCCAGAGTTGCTGACTGAGACGCCAAGAGGCATTTGCATTGCGGAAGTTGCTTAGGCCCGCGTGGGAAGAGCGTTGGATGGCAATCCACTTTTTATTGCTCCAGTTGGGTTGATTGGGTAGGTTTTGGTTTTGAGTTCCATTCCTCCGTTTTTCCGCATAGCGATTTTCGAGAACCGTGCGAAGCGATTCTTCGATAGCTCCCATTCGAGAAACTTCTATAACGACATCCTGCTTTGAGTTGGTTACTGAAGCAAACGGGCGAACCTCATTCGAGTCGGCTGAAATATCGGACTCCCATTGGAAGCGAGCAAGCGAATCCATGATGCGATGTAGACCGCGACTGCCAGGTTCTGCGGAAACCGTTTGGTTTCCAATTCGGCATGTCACTCCCCAGTGATGGGAAAGAAATTCACGACAAACCGAAGCGCCGATTCGAATGAGCCATTCATCTTCGAATCGTTGCTCGGAGGTGGTGGGAGTATCTGGTGAAACATTGATATGAATCAAGACACTCTGCTTTGCCTTGCTTTGTCTTTCGCAGACAATCAACGTGTCGCGGCGTGCGGTTTGCGCCCAGTGAATCGATCGTAAGGAATCGCCTTCACGATAGGGTCGTACACCGATCACGTCTCCTTCGTAACCCGCTTGGTCACGTAGAGAACCGACAACGCAGTTGGATGCTCCACCGAATTGTGGAAGATCTTTCAGCGATATGGTGCGAGGCCAGACGAGAAGTTCGCCAGCATATTTCAGTTCTTTGCGAGAAATGCATATTCCAAGAGGAAAGCCAGTCGCGATGAAAGCGTGTCGGCTAGGGTAAAGGCCTCGTCGAGAGGGCTTTGCGATCCAAGTGAAACGACTGGTTGATAGGGGAGGGATGCAAGCGAGTGCGAGAGGTTGGTTTGTATCGCGACCATCATGAGTCGCTTCGGCTTCCGCTTCAATCATCAATCCCCACAGGGGCAACGGCCAGCGGTTGGTGATCGTCAATTCGACTTCGACTTCTTCTCCTTCATTGCAGCGAGGTCGATTCCACTGAATCGAGCCGGATACGCCGCGAACAGCCAGGTAAGGCCAGACGGTTCCGACAAAGATTAATCCAGCTAGAGCTGCAGCGATGGCGAAAGCCTGAGGAGCAACAAAAATGCCCAGTAAAACCGCAGCAATGACCGCGCCAAAGAGCCAGCCTACAGGTTTCTTAAGCCAGTAGACATAGTTGTTGGCCCAGGGGCAAAAATCGTAGTTCAGAACATTACCTGCCTGCGTGCTGGTACGCGCAGCCCAGGCCAAAACATATTTGGTCATTGGTTATCCCCGAATCGGTTTGCACTTCTTTGAAGCGAAGAGTACGCGTGCCTTGGAAGGAACGCCTTGCCACGGTTTGTGCTGTTTGCCCGGAGCCGTTAAGGCTATCCAGTTACTGACAGCAACTATTCATCACACCAGAGGATGAACAGCGGGGGGACCACGGGCTGAGAAAGAAGAGAGCGACTGAAGTTGATAGAAGCAATAAGCTTCCGCAACGGCTGATTGAACGAATTCAACAGCGCTATGGCGATCCAGTTGGATTGCAGCAACTTGGGGAGACGATAGTAGTTCGCAGATCGAGCAGAGGTCGTGCGAGACTTTCGATTTCAGCTCTAAAGCTGTTTGGTTATGTGGAGACTTCGAGGATTCGTGTTGCTGCAGATCGCGTTCTTTGGCATAGCGTTCAAAGACGCAGCATTTTTTGCCGTGTTCATGATCTGCATGGTTTGATTCAAGATGACTTTCGGTTCCAGATTGGCTGGCTAACTCGTGGCAACAGGCTGATTCCGTGGAGTGTCCAACATGATGATGGCTATCGTGTTGATGCCCAGGCAGGGCGTGCAATGCATGCCCAAAGCAAACCAGCAGCACGTAGGCTACAAGCGAGAATCTTGCGATCCACTTGTTTCTGGTTACCGCTGGCATGGAGGGGAGTCCAAATGGAAATGAGTTGGAAAACCGGACAAAAATAGCCACAATTTGGAGCGTAACTCCGTACAATTACAGCGGTTCTGCCATGGTTTATCTTTTCTAACAACACAACGCTTGTCGAGACCTTTGTCAGTAGTAGCTCACAAGAATTCTAAAAAAAATAACTTATGGAAAGACATCGATTGGCTGATGGAAGCGTTCTGGGGCTATGGTGGTCGAAGGCGACTCCAGCAATCGCGAAATTGGGGGAAGAGTCCGCCGAACGGATCGAATGCCATTTATGCCCCAGAAATTGCCAACTCAAAGAGGGCGATAAGGGTTTTTGCTTCGTCCGGGAAAACCGAGGCGGAGAGATGGTGCTGACGACCTATGGTAGAAGTACCGGTTTCTGTATCGATCCGATCGAGAAGAAACCTCTCAATCATTTTTTTCCCGGTACTCCCATCCTCTCGTTCGGAACGGCGGGCTGCAATTTAGGGTGCAAGTTTTGTCAGAACTGGGATATATCCAAGTCGCGCGAAGTCGAAAGATTGAGCCATTTGGCGATGCCGGAAGCGATCGCGGAATCGGCCTTGCGATCCGGCGCACGGAGCGTTGCCTTCACATACAACGACCCGGTGATTTGGGCGGAGTATGCGATCGATACCGCGAAAGCATGCCGCCAAGTTGGTATTAAGACGGTTGCGGTTACGGCGGGCTATATCAGCGAAGTAGCTCGGGCTGCTTTCTTCGAATTCATGGATGCGGCGAATGTCGACCTGAAGGCTTTCTCGGAAGAGTTTTACTACAAAGTCACTTCGTCTCATCTGCAGCCGGTCTTGGATACGCTGATTTATCTAAAAAAGGAAACAGATGTTTGGTTTGAGTTGACCAATCTATTGATACCTGAAGCGAACGATTCAGAGGACGAGTTGCGCCGAATGTGCGATTGGATCGTCGATAACCTTGGTTGTGATGTGCCGATTCACTTCACGGCCTTCCATCCCGACTTTCGAATGCTCGATCGCCCCGCCACTCCTCATGAAACTTTGATCCGTGCCAGGGAAGTTGCTCAGCACGCGGGTATACGTTATGCCTATGTCGGCAACGTGCACGATGTGCAGCGTCAAAGCACTTACTGTCCCAATTGTAAAAAGCAGTTGATTGAACGAGATTGGCACCAACTAGGTGCCTACCATATCCGCGATGGGAAGTGTGGATATTGTCGACATTCCATCGCTGGTCATTTCGAAAATACTCCAGGAAACTGGGGACGAAAGCGATTGCCTATCGCTATTGCGCCTTTTGAACCGAAGCCTCAAGATAATTTGGAGCCCATTGCCATGACGGCCGCGAAGACCAACCTTCAACCCGAACATCATCTGATGTTACAGGCGACTAGCGCCACCATCTGCTCTTCGGTTCTCCGGCAGCCGATACAAGGGGCCGGTTCGTTGCCAACTCTGATCGAACAGAAAATGGTTCATGGAGTTTTTGTGACATTAAAACGCAATGAGCATTTGCGAGGATGTCGGGGGTTGCTTGGTAGGCCGATGCAATTAGGGGAAGCGCTTCGACAAGCAGCCAAGCAGACGGCCTGTGATGATGCTCGCATGCCAGCAATATCACCCGTCGAATTGCCTTATCTTACAGTGGGTATCACGTTGCTGGGTCCGATGCAGCAAGTGATTGTTAAGGGACGGCAAAGACTTTCAGCCGTCGTTCCTGGAGTAACAGGACTGCGAATATCGAATGGCGCGCAAGTCGGTTTACTATTACCTGATGTTGCGACGGAAATGGGATGGGATGCAGAGCAATTCCTGCAAGCGGTTTGTCGCAAAGCGGGTTTACCAGAGTCTGCATGGTATGATGAATTTTCGACACTGGAAATTTTCCATGGTGAGAAGATTCATGGAGCTATAGATCCGCTGCATCTGCAGGGCAAAGCATTGGCATCACCGCGAATCATACAGCCAAGTGAAGTGCAACAGCTTGCGATACTCGCTGCGAAAAACATGATCGCATTTAAGACCGGGGCAACCCCTTCCTATGTTGATCCCAATTTGCTGGATGGTACAGTCGAAGGGATAGTGCTTACCGTCACAGGCGAGTCAGCCGATGCAAATGCCTCAAGCACTAATCCGCAGCGGCATTGGATGAAGCTTTCTTTTAGACCTGGGGTGCCATTACAGAGTACGCTTTTTGAGTTGTGCCAAGCAGCGGCGACGCAATTCGATTCGCTCGGTCGCCAAGGGCGTTTTCGCGTGGATGTGACGCTGTTGCAGGATCCCGCTTATCACGGCAACCTGGAAAGTCATGACCTCAGCGGGGTCGATCCGCAGCATCGCGGACTTCTGGTCAGTGCGAATTCTCGCAACAGCTTGCTGTGGGCACCCGAGTTTGCGCTTGAAAGTATTTGTCAAAGAGCCGCTTCGGCGATTGGTATTGCACCACCGATGGCAGCTATCCATTCTCTAGCGGTAGTCAGTACGCTATCGCAAATTCAGGTTGCTCAAGCACCCGCGCCGCAGATCAGCGATACGGAACGCCCTGCTGCAATCGCCGGAACATTTTATCCAGCCGCTGATGCAGAACGGATTGCGATGGTTGACGAGCTGGTTCGAGAAGCTCGGGAGCGTTCACCGACTAACCCTCCTATCAAACCATTGGCGATCATGGTCCCGCACGCAGCCTTGAGGTTTTCGGGTAGTGTTGCTGCGAGTGTATGGGCTAACATTGCAATCCCCTCGTCGCTGCTTTTGATTGGTCCTAAACATACTCCGCAGGGGGTTGATTGGGCTGTATCTCCACATCGCAGTTGGAGAATCACGGACTCTGCATCGCTTCAGGCCGACTTAGAGTTAAGCCGACTGCTGGCTGAAAATATTACCGGTATGCAGTGGGATGCTGCCGCACATAGCCGCGAACACTCGATTGAGATTGAATTACCATTTATTCATTTTCTAGCTCCGCAGACACGAATCGCTGCGGTTGTGATACAGGCGGCTGGTTGGAGCACGATTGCTCGCGCCGCCAAGCAACTTGCTGCGGTGATCAAGGATTTACGAGAACCACCCCTGCTGGTGATCTCCAGTGACATGAATCATTTTTCTGATGATGCGGAGACTCGGCGTCGCGATGAGTTGGCACTTGAGGCATTTGAGTCGGGCGATCCGGAACGCTTACTGAAAACATGCCAGAAAAATCAAATCAGTATGTGTGGGCAGGTGCCTGCCGCGTTGGTTCTGCAGACACTGCTGGAACTTGGGCG
>JBEGUT010000186.1:0-7252 GCA_041178745.1 Planctomycetota bacterium
GCGATACTCCGCTGGCCAAGAACCACCCAGGTAAAACATCAGTCCGCAGTGAGCATGTCCACCTCCTGCCTGATCGGTCTCTGGGCTTACGCCTATTTTGCGAATATCCATCCATTTTTCGTTCGCTTCATTCCAGTGAACATGGTCAGCATTCTGCGGCATGAGTCGAAAAACGTAGGGATTAAGGTCCTCGCCATACATGCGTTCGACATGGGCGCCAGGGATAGCATGCCATAAGTGGCCGATCACGGTGTTGATAAAGAAAAGCTCACCATGATCATTCCAGTCCATTCCCCAAGGATTGGTCGTGCCATGTGTATAGACTTCGAACTTTTCCGATCTTGGATGAAAACGCCATACACTTGTATTCAACGCTACGCGATTCTCGTGGGGTGTTCCAGGTTTTCCGATGTAGCTGTTGGCAAGAATACCATGCCTGCCGTACAGCCAGCCATCCGGTCCCCAACGCAATCCATTAACCAGGTTATGTCTCACTCTGTCGTCATCAAAGCCATCCAAGACTTTTATTGGATCACTGTCCGGTACATCGTCGCCGTTGGCATCGGGAATAAAGAGCAGATAAGGAGCTCCCAATAACCAGACTCCTCCATTTCCAACTTCAATACTTGTAAGCTTGCTTCCTTTGTCCCAAAAGACTTTTCTTTTATCGAATCGTCCATCGCCATCGGAGTCGGTGAATACAAGAACGCGATCGTGCAATCGTGTATCAAAATTCCTCTGCGCTTCAGCGTAAGTGTAGTTCTCGACAATCCACAACCGACCACGAGAGTCCCAACTCATCGAAATAGGTTGTTGAACATGTGGCTCTTCAGCGTAAAGAGAAACAGAAAAACCCTCGGGTAGTTTCCAGCCTTTCACTGCGTCTTGCGGTTCCATGCGTGGAACTTGTGATGGCTCGTTATCGTAGATCTCGATCTCTTGAGGATCGCTCTGTTGCTCCTGAGCCAAAATTCTCTCATAAGAAATTGGTAGGAGAATGAGTAAACCTGCCAAGAGTACACGGGCGAATGGATGTTGACGGTATGGTTTAGAAACGAGAAGCGAGTAGTCCATTGGATATACCAGCGAGCAGAATGCGTGGAAGAATGGGAAGGATCAGCAGTGGTAGGATGCTTGAGTATAACAAAAAAACAACCGGACCTACTTTCTGGAAAATGGTTTTCCAAAAAGAGTCCGGTTGCTGAATTTTCCGAGAATCAGACCACCAGAGGGGGCTGCCCCGATCAGTAGGCGTTGGGTTACTCTTTAGTGGGGAAGTCGCCTGCGGTCACGATGACCATGCGTTTGCGATCCCAAAGTTTCTTCAAGGCTTCATTAACCTGCTCCACCGTCAATTCCGTAATAGCCTTCTCGAGGTTTGCTTGGAATTCCATCGTACGATCGGCAAAGATTGTGGAGGCTAATTGACCTGCGACGGCTCCGTCATTGGTGCGTCCAACGGCATTGCCCTGCAAAATGCCTTGCTTAGCGCGAGCTAATTCCTCTTCGGTAATACCCTTCTCTAGAAGCAGGTCAAACTCTTCAGCAATAACGCTGATCAGCTTATCGCGGTTGGCTGGGTTAGCGATGGCAACCAAAGTTAACGTCGCTCGCTTATCGATCGGATGGGCATTTAAGCCGGAGTTAACGCCGTAGGATAGACCTTCCTTCTGACGCACGCGATCACCAAGTCGAGAAGCAAGAGCACCTGATCCGAATACGAAGTTACCTACGACCATCGCTGGGTAGAGAGGATCGGAGTCGGTCATCGCGAATTGCTCACCAGCATAATACACCGCATTGGCTTTATCTGGAGTTTGCAGGGTGACGATTTCGCCTGGTACCGAGATATCAACTTTATTTGCGATACGCTGGTAAGGAATTTCCGACTTCCATTTCCACAATGCTTTGGTCAATTGTTCTTTGACTGCCGCCACATCGAAGTCACCAACGAGAACCACTTCGCCAGCTTGGCTGCTGAGGTACTTGCTTTGCAGTTTGCGAACATCATCGACCGAAACGGTTTTGTAGCGTTCGATTTCTTCTTCGATCGTCGGGTTGTAACGAACATCATCCTTGTCGTACTTGTTTAAGATGCGAGTGAGTGCAGTGGGTGCCAGAGCCTGAGGCTCTGATAATTGGCTTTCGGCTGCAGTCACGTACTGGCGACGAAGTACTTCGAATTCCTCGGCATCCATACGCGGTTTGCGTAGAATCTCACCGATCAAAGGAATCAATTCTTCAAGGTATTGCCGTTTTGTTTGCAACGAGATCGTCAGCAAGCCCGTTGTGCCGGAAGCTCGTATCTGTGTACGAAGTTCATCCAGTTTGTCCTGTAGAGCTTGGTAGTCCAACGACTCGGTGCCGCGTAGCAAAAGATCAGGCAGGATTTCGGATGCGGTGACCAAGCCCTTGAGAGAGTTCTCATCGCCGTAACGAAGATTAAGGGTCATGTTGACCGTGTTGCCACGAGTTTTCTTGGCAAGCATTGCGTACTTGATTCCATCCACAAGTACGCCACGTTCCGTTCTTTCTTCGATCGCTAGAGGTGAGGAATCAAATTCCTCTCCTTGTTCGAGATCGCCACGGCCTTTGTAATCGGCCAATACATCGGAAAGGACGGGGCGTTCAGGAATCGTGGCTCGTTCTGATTTCTCTGAAGGAATGAATTGTCCGAGGGTACGGTTGTTGCGAACCAGATAAGTTTCAGCAACTCGTTGTACATCTTCCACCTTCAATTCCTCGATACGATCACGGAAAAGGAAGTAGAGACGCCAATCGCCCTGAGCTCCCCAATCGCTGAGTTCAATCGCAATATCGGTCGTGTTGGTAGCGCGGAGTTCGCGGTCTTTCAGCAGTTGTACTTTAGCACGATTCACTTCGTCCGCTTGAATCGGTGATTTCGCTACGTTTTCGATGGTATCCAAGAAGACTTTTTGTGCTTCTTCCATTGAAGCGTCTTTGGGGAGTTCCGCTCCGAACATGATCATGCCTGGATCGTGCAACGAAAACGAAAAAGCGCTGACATTGCTGGCGAGTTTGGACTGAACCAAATTCTTATAGAGTCGGCCTGACGGTTCGGTTCCAAAAACGTTGGAGAGAACTTCGATCGCGGGATAGTCAGGATGACCTCCGCTAGGAATATGGTAGGCAGCGCTGAGCAATTGTGAATCGCCTACTCGACGTAGAACGACCAGTCGCTCGCCATCCTGTGGGGGTTCAACCGTGTAGGTTCTTTCCAGTGGCGCTTCCGGAGCGACAAGTGCACCGAAGTATTTCTGAATCAATGCCAAGGCGTCTTCCGTCTTGAACTTGCCGGCAACAACCAGCATCACGTTGTCTGGTCGGTAATACTTGCGATAGAAATTGCGAAGATTGGGGATCGGTACCCGTTCGATATCGCTGCGATTACCAATGGTCGACTTGCCGTAATTGTGCCACTCGAATGCAGCAGATTGGACTCGTTGCATGAGAACTCGTTGAGGTGAATTCTCGCCGCGCTCGAATTCGCTGCGAACAACACTGAATTCGGATGCGAGATCCTCAGCCTTAATCGTGCTGTTCATCAAGCGATCGGATTCCAAACGCAATGCAAACTCAAGGTTATCATCTTTAGCTGGTATAGTTTCGTAGTAGTTGGTGCGATCTAGCCAGGTTGTTCCATTGAAACGAGCGCCGCGGTCCTGCAGCTCTTTCGGGATGTTGGTATGGGTCGGTGTGCCTTTGAAAAGCATGTGCTCCAGCAAGTGGGCCATCCCTGCTTCTCCATAGCCTTCATGGCGAGAGCCAACAAGAACGGTCATATTCACCGTAACGGTCGACTTGCTGGCGTCAGGGAACAAGAGAACCTGAACGCCGTTATCCAGCCGATATTCGCTAATACCTTCAATCGAGGTGATCTTCTTTGGCATCTTCTCCTCAGCCTGAACAATGGGTTGGGCCAAGCACATAAACAATGCCGGCACCAGTAATGCTGCGCGTAGTTGGAATTTCACGGCCGCTTACCTTTTTGAGTAGCTTTCCATTAATAGAGGGACCGGTTCGCACAACAGCGTGGAAACCAAACCGCCCCTGTCTTCTTTGGGATTTTACCCCTTTGGCAACGGTTCACCCAGTACGTGTGACCGCTGAATCATCTTTATAGCCGAAATGATTCCGTGGCTGGAAGGAGTTATCTCCGAAAGCTGGATGTGAGATGGTAGAATCTCATGAGTTCTGACAATTCCGCAAACCACGTATTTTCTAAGGAAAGAGTTAATTCGAAATGGATCCTCCTTTAGGTACTGAAGATCAGAATGGTTCCTGGTTTAGCGTTGCCTTGGAGGCAGAGATACGAGAGGGAAGTGCAACGGAATTTCTAGTTCATGGTGAGGTGATCGCACTATTTAGGCAGTCTGGGGAGTTTTACGCCGTTGATGGTATATGCGCACATCAAGGTGGGCCTATTGCCAAAGGTATGGTGGATGGCAAATGCGTGACATGCCCATGGCACGGTTGGCAATACGATATTTCAACGGGAGAAAATAAGCTCACCAAACGTAAAATGTTGAGAACCTTTCCGGTGCGATTGCACGATGGAAGTATCGAAGTGTGGATCGCCCGCCAATAACGCACTGTTTGTGGTGAGTGGGGAGATGTTATCGGGAAGAATTTAGATCGCTATGGAGTTGTTTCCAACTCGTCAGTTCGATTCCCTGTTGTTTCAAAAATTGTGCTGTGTCGGGATGCGAGAAAAGCTCTCGATCCTGGTTTCTTCTTCGCGAACTCGAAGTGATGGCACGAAGTTCGGGGTTATCAATACCGCAATGAATGATAAGTTCCGAAACGCCAAGCGGCATGCGACTTAGTGCCTGAAAGTAGTCTAACTTTCGCTGCTCGAGATCTTCCCCGCCATAAATTTGAATTAAGTGATCCAGTACGGGAAGTTGTGTGTCCCGCAGGCGAGTAAGATTCTTTTCCAAGCGATCAACGAGTGCCGGATAGGCTTTGCGTAGGCTACCATCGCGATCGGATAAAAAGAGAACTGGGAGTTTATATTCCAGGCCTAGACGGACATAGAGATCGATCAAATCCGGACGGCTCATCAATGCCCCCATATGGGTATCGAGGTGACTGATAGGAACTCCAAAGTGAATGGCCTTTTCGATTTGAGCTCTTAGTTCAATCTCGACCTCTTCCAACTTTGCATGTTCAGTTACTTGAGCCACATTATCCCATAGGTAACCTTCTTCATCCAAAAGACTACTGACTTTGTCTGCCGGTGCGACGCTACCCCAGCGATAAACTTCCCACTCTGAATTAAGAGCCAGATGGATGCCGTAATCGTACTGGGGATGGTTTTTGGCATAGACCGCAAACTCTTTGAACCACGGTGCTGGAACAATGATGCTGGCTGATGTCACGACCCCTTTTTCAAGAGCTTCGATCGTTCCCTCGTTCACAGAGTGGGACATGCCAGCATCGTCCGCATGGATCACCAGTTTGCGAGGTGCTCGCCACTCACGACCGGGTCGATCAACTCGAAAAGCTACAAGACGTGTGAATTCGACTTCGGTTACATAGGCAGTGCAGCCGTCTGGTCCGCCAAAGCAGATGTTGCTGGGACGCGATCCGAGCACAGGAATCTCTTGTAGCACTTCTGCTTTAGGGCTCAGTTTAACCACTGTTCCCTTGCCGTAGCGGGTTACATACAGATTGCCGTCGACATCGGTTCGCATACCATCGAATCCATGGTCATCAAATTTCTTGAACAAACGTTTGTCCGCAAGTTGCTTTTCTGCAGTGATCGTGAACGCCCAGATATTTCGCTGTGCACTTTCGTTAACATAAAGAGTTTTGCCATCGGGGCTGATATCGATTCCGTTGGTGGTGCCCATATCCTTGGCGAGCAACGTTGTCTTTCCATCGGGATCAATCCGCCAGAGTTGGCCAGTGGAGTTCGACCAATTCGGATCACTTGCATAAAGAGTTCCATCCTCTGCAATCGCGATGTCGTTAGGCTGCGACATCGCATCATTGTGCGAATGCAGCGTGACTTTCTTTGTAACAGCATCGACTCGCAGGATATTGTGCTTGGTGTAATCCGCGACGTAGAAATTTCCCTCGGAATCAAAGCGAATACCATTGCCAACGCTTCCTTCGGGCAATCGTACATAAACTTCCGCTTGCCCTTCGGGTGTGACTCTGCCGATCGTCCCTTCTTCAGAGTAATTTACCGCGTAAATATTTCCCGCTCGATCGCAAGCAGGGCCTTCGATTCCCGCTGTGAATTCGCCCGGCTTCGTGATGATCCTGGGAGACCATAAATCATCCTTCGGGCCATAAACAATATCGGATCCACCGCCGAACTTAGCAGGTAGAGGCATAGATGCCCACGCGGGATCATCGCCCAGCCGGAACTGCCAAGTACCTCGAAGCGTGAGTGACAGTGCCAGTTTTGACGAAGTGATTACTGGTGCTTCAATGAGAGCCGATTTCGAATTCGCGACACGAATGACTAAGAGGTTATGATCATCGGCTTGGAGAAGCTTTCCATCGACGGCGAATGTACCCTCCGACTTGAAAGCAAGTTGTGTGCCGTTGAGGAATACGGCGGTATTATCACTCGTATGACTGGGGCCAAGTTGAATCGTCAAATCATCCGACTTGGTCCAACTCAAAGGTGATTTCAGAATGCTTCGGTACCATCCAATCGAATCGCTTTCGGCCCAGTCTGAGCCTAGCGATTCAGACCAACTGGAAGGCACTAAGATACGATCCCACTGACTTATGAACGGTTCGATTGCGCGGCGATTGGTAGGGACTGCATCGAAGGTTGGTTTGGCTGTTGTTCGCAACGCTTCAAAGAGGGTTGCTTGATACTGGGCGATATCTTCGGACTCAAAGCTATCGGGATGCGCGACATCGATAGGTACCAAAGAGCTACCAGCTGCAAAAGCAATTCGCGAAACAGCTCCATGAAGAGGAGTGGTCAGGGTTAGAATTGGTTTTGCTGACGACGCAAAGTGACGAATCCATGCTTTCGAAGCGGGGTCGATGTCACTTTCCTTGAGTCCTAAAACAAGCAAATCGTTACTGCTAGCGACTTGTTCAAAGCTACGACGTTTGGTGATGAAATCCTTGGCAGAGATCAGATCGACAGCATAAAGCTTTCCAAGCGACGATATCGAGTAGTTCGGTAGCCAGGGTATTTCTCGCAATAAACTATCGGAGAGAATAATCGCCAAACGAGGGCGGCGATCTTTTGAAAAAC
>JBEGUT010000187.1:0-7224 GCA_041178745.1 Planctomycetota bacterium
CTTTTAACCGTACCAGGTCTCTTGGGGGAATGTGGTAACTGAAGATGGTCTTCTTCTTCTGCTCGACGGTATTGCCGCCCCAGGGTGCAAAGGGAATTCCATCTTCGGTAACGGCTTCCATGAACAGGATGTCTGCCCCACGCGCCGCTTCGACCAAGCCTTTGGAATAAATGCCGTCACCACCAAAGGCGAAGATCCTGTCTGGAGTCACAAATCGATAGGCAAATGAATGTTCAAAGGCTCCGTGCTTCGTGCGATACGCCTCGACCTTGACGTTTTCATCCTGAAAAATGACACCTTCGTCCTGAATGTCTGTCGTGGTTGCCCTGGCACCTACCGAATCCCACGAGTGACTCGTCATCATTTCATGCACATCTACTTTCCAGGCGGCCAAAATATGGTCCACCATGTCTTTGGTGCCGGGTGGACCAAAAATGACCTTGTCACTCGTAGAGTGGAATTTGTAGGGGTTAAATATAAACGACGGGATGCCGACCGTATGGTCTTCATGCAAATGCGTGACGAATAGGTATTTCAACTTATCGACAGCAAATGAATCCTGAAGGTCACCTCCTTGCCAAAGTACGGCGTTGGCCATACCCCGCCAGATCCCCTCACCTGCATCGACGAAATAAGGATAGTCGTTAACTATTACTGCCAGGGCGGGTCCATTCCGGTATGGGTTTGGAACCGGGTTTCCGCTGCCAATAACAACGACCTTGGACCGGCCTGCCTTGGGGGACATGTCGACAACGGGTCGATCAAATTGAATTGGCCAGTTTTCGGGGAGCGAAAAAACAGTGATTTTTTTCGGCACCGCGAAATTCTCCTTCGCGTAATCATTTACCCGTGTTTTATGCATCGCTGAAAAAGCAATATAGCTCGCCGAAAATACCGCCACCAACATTATTGCCAGTAACGCTAATTGCTTAAGTCTCTTCACGATTCCACCCTTCAATGGTCGACAGAAAAACGAAACCGACTAACTGATAGGATATTTTATTTTCGTTTATTGCACACGGTAAAAACAATCATTCCCTCGTTGATTTCATAGCTGGGGCAATGTGTCCTCCTACTCTTTTGGTTCAGCGGCAAGACAGTTGTAGGTGCATTTCAACGCGTTCGACGCCGCTTTTAAGTATCCCTTAAAGCGCGTTTACCCGGCCTCTTCACGAATCGCCACTGAACACCGATCTCCAAACACACGAACGACCGCGAGTCCGTCTCACACAGGGTTTTTACTGTATTGTTGCTGGTACCATCGCCGCTTAGTGTAGCACGTTTGCTGTTAGAGGCCTATTTTGGTTTCATTTACTCCAGGAAGTGAGTTCTACATCGATGATAAAGCAGACTGCAGAAATGAGTATCGGAAAAAACTAATCGTAGGCGTTTTGGCCATGACCATTTTCGCCCTTTTTGCGACGCCGCAGTTTACGGCATCCGCTCAGGAAAAATCACAAAAAAGGTAAAAGCGTCCACGCCTAACTTATATGTGGGCGAAGCCAACGACCCAACTTCGGATTTACTATTTGCTGTTTAAGATCTTCAAAAAAGGTACCACTGTAATGCATACGAATTTTCCACCCAATTGTGATCTTTGGGTTTCTTTAAGAAATTATGTGAAAAGGATAAGTCCTATGAACGTGAACTTTGCAACCGTAGCATGGTTCCTCATGCTCTCCATTGCCGCAGTTTTAATACAAACATCAGAGACACAAGGACAAACTACACCTTTACTGTCGTGGGACGGAAAGTTGGATTTGATGATAGTTGACGGCAGTTGCAGGCTTGGTCGAGCGTCGCTAATAGAAAGTGAATCCAACACCACCGCATCGACGCTCATGCATCTTGGCAATCATCTTAACAATAGCAAGTCGAATAAGGGCAGAAGAATTGAAAAACTAGAGTTGGAGGGAGCTATGGTTGATCCCTCTTTCTTAAATGCTCCGCGTAAGGCGTCGAAGCTATATTGGGATATATCATCTCAAAAGAGTGGGATCACCGTTGAGTTTTTCATTGATAGACAACAGAAAACTCGAGTAGCGGTGTTTTCTTCCAACACTGATGTCGCCATTAGCCCGAAACGTCAGCAAGGTTTAGCCGAAGTTTGGTGGTGGGGTGGCTTGAGTTTGGGCCCGTCACTTGCTGAAGCAACGGTGGCCCCCGACAACATCGCATTTACGGTTTTGAATGCTACCGCTTTTGGCACGGGAGCGATCGATGGAGCAGGGGCTGTCTGCGACGGAGCATATACTCCTTACACAGGATACAACCTTTACGATCTCTCTGTCACATCGCCAGCGTTTGGACTCAACGGGGCTTGGGCTGGCAGTGCAGAAATAGTCCCCGGTTTGAACGCTGGCAAAACTTATATCGATTTCAGACAGTATCCCAAGGGAAGTAAAGAAACGTTTTACACACTTGTCGATGGCTATGCGGACGTTGCTGGGTTACTCAATGTCACCTGGATGGATTTTAATACGCACGAAATACTTTTTTACACGGCTGGGACGTGCGCGGGTGAAGGAGGTGGAGAATTGACGGGGAAGTCAAAAGTTGCCTGGACTGACTGAAATGCGGGCCACGACAGGGCAATTGCACGTTGGTTTTGTTTCGGTTAATGGCTTGCCACCGGCCGAATCTGCTCCCCGTATTGTCGAATGCAATGGAATCCCTGTGAATCACAATACTCACTCCAAGCCTGCAAGCTAGCGAACAGCCTTGGCCTAGTCGTCCGCCCAAGAGCGACCAGACCGATCCAAGACCCGCTGGCTCATCCCAGTGGGTCTTTGCATTCACTCTCTTGCATTTTGAGGTTATTGCGCGAAGGCGAACTGCCCAGTTCGACTTGGACCGATCCCGAAGTTTGTACCAACTTAAACAAGCCTATCAGGGGTTGTCCAAGTGACGTGCTAAAGGCAGATACCGACTAGAGCGGCGTCAAGCTCGTAGCGTTCGCTTACGGAGAGATCAGTGAACCAACGGTTGGTCATGGTATGTTCCACCGGGGTATGAAAGTTTTAAGGCGAGCAAGCAGATGGCCAGCGAGCCGAAATACAAGCCGAAGTTTGCGCCACAGGATGAAAGACTCCTGAATTCCGAGTCTGCCCCCAACCTCTCCCCAGCTAACCCAGGGCAATCGCACGTTAGTTCTTTGAAAAACAAGCCAAAACCATTTGCAAGGCTTCGTTATTCCATCCGCAACGTTTGCGTTTGCCACTGATCCAGTCTTTCGTGGAAGTGTCCTTCTGCAAAATGGTCAGCGCTAACCGGCGAAATACGGAAGAAATTTCCGGCCCACTTCCCTTGCGTATCCAGCTCGAATCTTCGTTGAAGGTCACATCCAAAATATAGTGCTGCTGATTTTCGATACTCCAATGGTTGCCAAGGTGTTGGGCGATACTGCGAACTTTGCATGGCAGACTCGTGATGAATGTTTCCGAAGCTTCTTCGATCTTGCCATCGCACTCGCGACGTCGGTGAATCACGCCGATCGTTTGCAATGAAGGCCACTGCTTCAGCAACGGATGATTGTCAGGACAGCGCATGACGACGACTTCCCGAGTCTCTTCCCGATTACGACTCTTCCTGGTCTTGGATATACGGCGTGTCTGTCCATCATCTGACTCCATCGCCTTAAGTAAAGTTTGGTTCAGTGCTTCGCTTAATGCTGGTTGATTTCCCTTGGCCATCAGCAGGTAGTCCGCTTTCTTATCGATGATCGCCTTCGCTGTTTCTCGTTGGCAGTGCATCGCATCGGCAGTGATGATCGCTCCCTCCAGATCCAACATGGCGATCAGTTCCTGGACCGCTGGTATCTCATTGGACTTGTCATCTACGGATTTCAATCCGAGGCACATTTTCAGTCCGCATACCCATGCAGAGACCGAATGCAAAGGGGACTGTTCCGAGGCTCGATCGAACGAACCGCGGAGCGTTTTTCCGTCCAGTGCTACGGTTTGCCCGCGAACCGACTGGCAGATATCCACGACCCAAGAGTGCAAGCATGCATAAAACTCTAAGGAATCCAATCTCGCGAAGACTCTCCCGAGCGTATCGTGGGATGGTACCCCGCCTTCGAACGGAACAAACTGGCGAAGCCAATCTAATTTGGCTTTTCCATACCGTTCGACATCGGCCCAGCTATCGGCTCCGCAGATTGTGGCGCACAGAGTCAGGAAAATCATTTCGGGCAGCGAGTGGTTCTTGCCCCGATTGGTTCTGGGGTCTGTAATTCTTTCAAAATGTTGAAACGTTTTCTCCGCGAACGGCTTTCCCATCGAATGCCTCCATTCCTCAAATCCAAGTTCCTGGCACACGTCCGCAATCGGGGTGTTGACTGGGAACTACTTCATGCAAGGATTGGACCAAACAACGCTTGACGTGCGATTGCCCTGCCTGTGTGAGACGGACTCGCGGTCGTTCGTTTGTTTGGAAATAAGTGTCCTGTTGCGATTCGTGAAGAAGCCAGTTAAACGCGTTTTAAGTGATACTGAAACACGGTGTCGAACGCGTTGAAACACGCCTGCAACAGCAGTTTCGAGTTAGCTTAAACGCGACAACGGTACAACCAAGGGCAAGGTAAAAAGACGTTCTTTTCGAAAATCGGGCTGCTTTCGGCCGGTACACATCGCACCACGATCTTGGGCGGGCGCAATCGATTTGTTTGGTTGACGGTGTCCGGTTTTGTGGGCTGTCGGCGCGAAATGAGTTGCCGCCCAGCGGGGCTACTGACCTGGGAATCGAAACTATGGGGTTCGGTAAGGTGCGTTGGGGGGTGATCGTGGCACACCAGTTTTGAAAAAATCAGGTGAGCCGCTTTGAAGAAGGTCGGTTCCCCTGAATCGCCTAAACATGACCAGAGCGGCGAAACGGTCAGTCGATGAGTTTGTGCTGCAATGCAAATCTCGTTAGGCCCGCAACGCTATCAATGCATAGCTTCTTCATTAACAGTTCTCGATGCATTTCAATGGTCTTGATTTTCAGGTGTAGCTTGTTGGCTATTTGCTTGTTCGAATTCCCTTCCGCGATCAACTTCAGCGTCTGACGTTGTCGCAGACTTAGCATTTCGAGAGCGTTAACGTTTCCGTTCTCCAGCCTTTTTTGAGTGTCGACGAGTACGTTGGCAATCTCAGGCGTTAAATATTTGTGGTTCGCCATTACGCTTTGCAACGCGATGCGGAGTTCATCCGCAGTACTCGTTTTAAGAAGATAACCATCTACGCCCAATTGCAGCGCGCGTCGGACATATTCAGAATCATTGTGAACAGAGAGGACAATCAATTTAACGCTTGGAAATCGATTTCGGATTTCAGCGATCAAATCCAGCCCATGCATGTCCGGCAAAGCCAGATCGGTCAACACGACATCTGGGCAGTCGTTTTCCATGTGCGCTAAGGCAGCCATTCCACTGTCAAAATCAGCCAGAACATCAAAGCCCTCGATCGTTTCGACCAGGTTGCGAAACCCACTTCTAACTAGGTGATGGTCATCGACCAGAATGATTCGGTACGCTCTCATTTAGCCTCTCAGTTTCCAACCGTCATATCAAAAGGGAATTCTATGGAAACACTTGTTCCGTGATTGATGCGAGATTCCACAAACAGCTTGCCTCCGAAACCGTGAACCGCATGTTTCAAATTGGCCAAACCGAAGCCAGTGTGCCTTTCCATTGAGGTAAACACCTTCCCAACATTGAAACCCTGCCCATCGTCTTGCACAATACATACTAAACCGTGATCGTCTGCCGAAATATCCAGGTTCACTTGGGTCGCGTTGGAATGGCGAATAGCGTTGCTTAATGCTTCCTGAATTGCTCGAAAGCAGACGATTTCGACGTGTTTGTTGAGGCGGCGCGACCCGATGTTCTCTGTAAAGCTGAAATCAAAACTCGTATGAGCCTCCAATGAGGTTACGAGTGAGCGCGAAGCTGCGGCTAATCCAAGGTCATACAATACGATTGGGCAAAGGCCGTGCGCCATGTTTCGGAGTTGCTGCATCGTTTCCTTACACAGTTCTGAGCTGGATTCGAGTATTTTGGCTCCTGTGCCGTCAACATGGTCTTGAAGTTGCCTGACATTCAGCATGATCGCAGATACGGACTGGCCGACCTCGTCATGCAATGCTGATGCAATGGTCCTTCGTTCCGTCTCTTGCGCCTCGGCGAGTCGACGCAAGGAAAGCTTTAATTGGTCGGTTAAGCTTCTCTGCTGGAAAATGAAGAAGACAAACACGCAGAGGAAATTGGCCCTGAGGACCGCCAAGAACAACGAAAATGCGGTCAATTCTATGTGAAGATCTAACAGCCAAATACTGGCAACGCGACCTATCGATTGCACAATCGCAATACTCAAGGCCAAAAGACGCAACCAGCGACGTTGCCAAAACCAAATCGCGACGCCAAAAGTGGTGAGATATAGAATCGGTACCGGTGGGAAGGGGCCATTGATAGAGTCGACGAAAAAGTTAGGCAACAAGACCAAAATAAAAATGATCCAGAAAGCGTTCAATTCCGCTTTCGAACTGACAGGCATCGAAAACCAGTTGCCATTTAATTGTTTTTTCATAGCTTTTAGCATACCATGCACCCAGCCGATAAGCGACCATTTGACGCCACAAGCAATTCTCGAAAGTGTGTTCGAAAACTCGGCGCTAAAAGCTGTTTGCATTCAGGACGCAGAGCTTCTCGGGAGCGGACATGCGATCCGAAGGCTAACAAGTTAAAGCCGTTTTTGCTGGTGGATCCGACTGACCGGAATAGTCCCAGTCTCAGCGGAGAGGGCCACGCGTACGCGTGGCAGGAGCAACTGGAATCGGGGCAATTCGAAGACCTCGAGGATATCGCCAAAGTGCAAGGCGTCGGGCGCAGCTATGTCGGGCGCAGCTATGTCGGGCGAATGCTGCAATTGACCTCGCTTGCGCCGGATATTGTGGACTCGATCCTGGAAGGTCAGGCGTTCTCAGACATCAGTCTGCCAAATTTCCGGAAGGGAATACCAGTCTCTTGGGACGAGCAACGGCAAGCGCTGATCCTAGCGGAGTGAGCACGTGTTCTCAAACCTTGGCAGCGCGTTCTTCTGGCTCTCTGTTCAACTAGCGACAACGCCCCTTTGCCTACCTCCCTAATGTCTGCGGTACTGTCAACAAACGATGCTCCTACGGGACGTACTTGTCAGGTTTTTCATCACACCGCCACCTGGCATTTTTCATCCAAACCTCGCGGTC
>JBEGUT010000188.1:0-7203 GCA_041178745.1 Planctomycetota bacterium
CAAGCGACGATCCATCTCTAGATAGGCTTCCTGAAGAACGTCGGAAGCGTCGAGTCGGCGTCTTATCCTGGGATCCATGCGAAAAACGATAATTCTTTCCAATCGTTCCTGATAGGAAGCATAAATCCTGGCCAGAGCGATATTTCGCTCCGCCTTAAGTTGCTCCATTTCGCTGTTTTCACCACTCTCCTCGACCATCTCCCCCCCCATAACTCCGGGGCCAAGAATTGCTGTCTTAACACTGCGGATAGATTAAACACTATCCAGAACGAAAATCCCGCCGCAATTTTTTGTGAAAATCTGGGAATATCCAGTGGATGAAATGTGCCATTAGTCGGTATCCACCTTACCCTCAACGTTCTATCTGACGCGATAGTATATGTTTTCGATGGCGGAAGATAGTAAGGCTTATTGACAATAACAAGGAAACCACCGATGCGTTATCTTTCCCTTTTGTCCGCTTCTCGGTTGATCGAATCTTCGCGATTCGCAGGTCGAGCCCTTGCTGTAGGCTTGCTTGCCGGCACGATGTCGCTGGCCACGGCCCAGGAAGATTCCAAACCAGGCGAATCGGATTCTTCAACTGAAGGTAAAAGCTCGACTACCGAGCGTGATGGAGACAGTCCTCGAAGTGCAGGCCGTGGTGAAGGAGACCGACCGTTTGGTGGAAGAGGATTTGGTGGCGATCGGCCCATGGGAGATCGCATGCGTATGATGCAACCAGGTGGCATGATGATCTCGCCTATTGTCGCCGCTCTGGATACCGACCGCGATGGTATGCTCTCAGCTACGGAAATTGAAAACGCAAGCAAATCACTTTTGACGCTGGACAAAAATGGCGACGGCAAATTGAGCAATGAAGAGTTGCGTCCTTCGATGCCTCCAGGCATGACTCCTGGCGGTCCTGGTCCTCAGGGACCTGGCGGGATGAATGAGGAAATGATGGCTCGCATGCTAAAAGCTCGCGATACAGATGGTGACGGAAAGTTGACCGGTGACGAAATTCCTCCACAGATGCGTGAGCGATTGGCGATGATGGATACCAATGGCGACGAAGCTATCGACATGGATGAAATCAAAGCTGCCGCTCAGCGAATGCGTCAACGTATGGGCCAAGAAGGTGGACAGGGTCGATTGCAACAACAGAATCGCCGTGATGGTGAAGCGGTTCGTCCAAAACGTCCAGCAGCCGATCAACCCTAAGTGGATGAGCGAACTGACAACACGCCCTACTACGTCATGCTGATCTTTCAATATCAGATAGCTCAGCATGACATACCTATCGGTAAGTTTCAAATTGCTTACTCTCAGTAGCAGACGAGTCCATGGCAGACCGTTTTTTGAGGTGCATCATGCGATTTGCGAATCGAGCTCTAACCACTATCATCCTCTCCTTTGGGCTGATCACACCCTCTGTAGCGCAGGAGCAAGGGGAGGAGAGCGATGCAAAGTTCACGACGGAACAATTGGATTTTTTCGAATCCAAAATTAGGCCGTTACTCGTCGAGCATTGCTACAACTGCCATTCATCAGAAGGGCAGGGGACTCGTGGCGGTTTAGCAGTCGATACTCGCGAGGGGTTGCAGGTTGGTGGCGAATCAGGACCTGCGGTTGTACCTGGCAATCTCGAGGAAAGCTTGCTCTGGAATGCGGTCAACCATCAAGACCTGCGCATGCCGCCTCGAAATAAACTACCCCCACAATCCATTGCCGATATTCGACAATGGATTGAAATGGGTGCGCCCGATCCAAGATCGGGAAGAGTCGCTCCGGTTAACTCGCAAGTAAGCGATGAAGACATCGAAAAGGGAAGAGAATTTTGGTCATTCAAGTCACCGCAAGTGATTGCCCCAAAAACGCTGCAACAGTTTGCTGACTGGCCCAAATCGGACATCGATCGCTACGTCGCCGCCGGCTTTGAGCAACAACAACTCACACCATCTCCGGATACTCCAGCAGCTTTACTACTGCGCAGAATCTATTTCGACTTGGTAGGCTTACCACCCCTTCCTTCCGATGTAGCTGCCTTCGAAAAAGATTTCTTAGAAAGTCAAGATAAAGCCATTGAGTATGTAGTCGACGAACTGTTGAACTCGCCTCAATTTGGCGAACGCTGGGGACGTCACTGGCTAGATATCGCACGTTATGCAGAGTCGACCGGGAAAGAGTTTGATTCAACCTTTCCTCACGCTTGGCGCTATCGTGATTACGTCATCGATTCTTTTCAAAAGGATAAACCTTACAACAAGTTTGTTCAGGAGCAGGTTGCTGGAGATCTTCTGCCTGCCAAGACAGACCAGCAGTGGCAAGAAAACCTTATTGCAACCGGCTTTCTAGCCATCGGCCCAAAGGCACTTTTGGAGCAAAATCCGAGACAGTTTCAAGCCGATTTGATTGACGAACAGATCGATACGGTAACCCGAGTCGTGCTTGGCGTTTCGGTTGCTTGCGCCCGTTGTCATGACCACAAGTTCGATCCGATTCGTCAAACTGACTATTACGCACTTGCCGGGATTTTTCAAAGCACAGAGACTCTATACGGTGGAGTCCGCACTCAGCGAAATCGACAACCTAGCGGCCTGATAGCCTTACCCATCGACGATCACAATCCTAATGATCAGCCAATCGCTCCTAATGAACTTGCACGCCTGCGCGAAAGAGTTCGCGAACTTGAGATGGAGCAAATGCAAGCTCGACGCATGGCTTTCATGGGCAACAATAATTCCGCCAATCGCAACTCAACCAATCCAAGAGACTCGAAGAACGATCGCGACGGCAAGCCTCCGGAAACCAACAACAATCCAGCCAGAGCTTTTATCAATCAAGCCATCTATGACCAGCAGATCGCGGCGATCAAAGCACGGATCAGTACGGTAGATGAGCAGGGCAAACCATTGACCTTGTGCATGGGCGTTCAAGATCGAGAACGAATCAGCAATGCTCGATTGCTTGTTCGAGGAGAGATCGATCGCCAAGCTCAAGAGGTGCAACGCGGTTTCGTCAAACTACTTTCGCCTCAGGCAGTCGAACTATCTACCAATTCAAGTGGACGGCTCGAACTGGCGCGATGGTTGAGCGACCCAAGCAATCCACTGACCGCGCGTGTGATGGTCAATCGCATTTGGCAGCACTTGATCGGTAAGCCTCTGGTAAGCGAGCCAGACAACTTCGGGATGTCAGGGCCAGGCACAAAGCATCAGGCTTTGCTGGATTACCTAGCCATTAAGTTCATGGAAGATGGATGGTCTGTGAAGAAGTCGATTCGCAGCATCGTGTTGTCGCGTGTCTATCGACTCTCCTCGGAAGTACAAAAAGAAGACTTTGAGAAAGATCCCGAGAACGAATACCTGGCTCGAGGAAACAGGAAACGCTTGGATGCAGAAGCATTGCGAGACAGTATGTTGACGATCTCCGGACAGATCGACCTTAAACGTCCGCGCGGATCGGTGATTTCCAATATCGGTTTTGCTGTGATTGGTCCTAATGGTCCAGTGGCACCCGTGTTACCAGCGCTGAGCCAAAATACATCTTCAAAAGCAGGAGATGATGCACCAGCAATGATGATGGAAGAGCAAGCTCGCCGAACATTTCGTTTAGGGAACAATCAAAGCAATCCGATGGAGGCGCCTCTCTATTATCGCTCGGTTTATCTTCCAATCGCGCGCAATCTTTTACCGCGATCTTTGGATGTTTTTGATTTTGCTGAACCGAGTATGGTGGTGACGATTCGTGAGCAATCCAGCACGGCAGATCAAGCATTGTATTTACTTAACAACGATTTTGTGATGTCGCAAAGTGATTCGATCGCGAGGCGTATCTTCCGTGAACGAGAAAAACCGGCTGAACGAGTAAAGCTTTTGTTCGCATTGATGTTTAGTCGCGAGCCAACACAGGAAGAACTGCAACTGAGCATGAACTTCTTGCGAGATGCTGCTGAGTTGGCCGAAGGACGCAATTCGGCCGAAAACACTTTCTCGGCATGGAGTCAATTGTGCCAATCGTTGATGGCAACCGCCGAGTTTCGTTGGTTGAATTAGAAACGAATCGTGGAACTTAAGACACGCAGGAATATAACTATGTCAATCCAATTTCCTACGCTTGGCCGTCGAGAGATGCTGCTGCGAAGCTCCGCCGGATTTGGCTATTTAGCTTTCGCGGGACTGGCAGGTTCGGTTCGCTGCGACGAAGTTTCCTCGAATCCTCTTCGCGAGAAAGCTCCACATTTTGAACCTCGGGCCAAGAGAGTCATTTTTCTCTGCATGCAGGGAGGCCCCTCTCATGTCGATACATTTGATTACAAACCCGATTTAAAAGCAGGCGAGGGAAAGAGTCGCAGGCCTGGGAATAGTCGATTGCTGCCATCTCCCTGGACATTCAAACAAAGCGGAAAGAGCGGTCTGTGGATTTCGGAAACGCTACCTGAAATTTCTAAAATGGCGGATGAGCTCTGCCTGATCCGTTCGATGCACTGTGATCAGCCGATCCATCCTCGCGCGATGACTCAAATGCATACAGGGACGGCACAATTTGTGCGGCCTTCTCTCGGAGCTTGGACACTTTATGGGTTAGGAACCGGAAACGAGAGTCTGCCAGGTTATATTGCGTTGAATCCGCCACCAGCATCGACTCAGAATTTTGGCTCCGCTTTTCTTCCTGCTATTTACCAAGGAACTCAAGTAGGTAAGCCACAGCTTCGGGGCGCGCAGCGGTTCAATGGCAATGGAGGTTCAGAGGAACAGTTACCCGACTTGAATAATTCGCGTCTAAGCAGTGAGCAGCAGCGGCGACAATTGAAATTCATACAAAGCATGAATCGCAAACAACTCGGCGCTCAAAAATCCTCCGATGGAGCCGAGACAACGGGCATTGAAGGAGTGATCGAATCGTACGAACTCGCTTTCCGTATGCAGGATACTCTGCCGGAAATGATGGATCTTTCGAAAGAAAGTCGAGCGACCCTGGATTCCTATGGTATCGGTTCAGGGGAAACCGATTCGTTTGGTCGACAGTGCTTACTGGCTCGTCGGTTTGCCGAAGCGGGTGTGCGGTTCATTGAATTGACTCATGGCAACTGGGACCATCACACACAATTACGAACGCAGCTACCTACGAAATGCCGAGAGATCGATAAGCCAATCGCTGGACTTCTGCGCGATCTGAAAGTGCGAGGGATGCTCAAGGATACACTGGTCATTTGGGGTGGTGAATTTGGTCGAACACCGGACGCCCAAAATGGTGATGGCCGCGACCACAACAACAAGGGATATACCACATGGATGGCTGGTGGTGGGGTCAAGGGAGGCTTCAGCTACGGTGAAACCGATGAGGTCGGATATGAGGCTGTTGTAGATAAATGCCACATCCATGATTGGCACGCGACGATTCTTCATCTGCTGGGACTAGACCATAAGCGATTGACCTATCGTTATGCTGGCAGAGACTTTCGGCTAACCGATGTGCATGGCAATGTCGTTTCCTCGATTCTTACATAAACCGGCCCACATTCCAGAGTCGTCTCTAAAGACAACCTGAGCTCTGCTGAATTTCCAACAATTTAGCAAAAAAAATGTTGAAGCGAGATGTAGCATTGGTGTAAGACTACATCTAAAGAGAAGACTCTGCCGACTCGCTTCAAACTATTTAGGCGGATTCAGTCGCCTTAGACTAGCCTTTCGGGCAGAAATAGCCTCTTCAGCAGCAAGCTCTGCTGCTCGCCCTGCCTTATTTCTCGTCTATTTTCAATCTATGGATCTTTTTTCGATGTCAGGAGCTTTTCCATGAGCATTACGCAACAGGGACAGCGTCGCCGGAGTTGCAGAAAGGCCTTTACTCTGGTCGAACTGTTGGTGGTTATTGCGATTATTGGTGTGCTTGTTGGCTTGCTGCTACCTGCAGTTCAAGCGGCTCGTGAAGCGGCCCGTCGTATGCAGTGCTCCAACAATATGAAGCAACTGGGACTGGCCTTTCATAATTTCGAGAGTACCTACAAGAACATTCCTGCCTATGGTTTCGATTTTGCGTCCGTGCAAGGTGGCAATCCTTATGGCAGTACGCAGGGCCACAGCGCTTTCACTCAAATTCTTCCTTACATCGAGCAAGGCGTGCTTGCGAGCAGCGTGAACTTACAGTTATCGGTGATTGATCCGAGAAACATGCCACCGAACTATGGAACCAATAGAAATATAACGGGTGAGCTCAAAGTCTTTATTTGCCCTTCGACCGCGGAGCCTTTCTACAGTGATTACGGACCTTACTTTGCACTGTTGGGATTGAACCTTGGTCCCTGTGTACTCCCGAGAACCGACTATGCTCCAATCCGTGGTGTGCATAGTTGGTTGCAATCTTGCACTGGTGGATTAACGCCCGCGGGCAATGAAGATCGCGGATTGTTGGGAACCAACAATCGCACGACCAAGCCAAGGGTTAAGCTTTCGCAGTGCACCGATGGACTATCCAACACGATTATGCTTGCCGAAATCGCAGGTCGTCAAAAAGTTTGGTACAACGGGAAGCAGACTCCTGGTTCGACGCTACTGGATGGCGGATTAGTTCTTAACTCTTCCTATCCTGATTATAACATTGCTCGACAGATTCGCGGTTACAGCGGTTCCAACCCGACCAACCCAGCAGAACGCGGTTGCTCCTCGATCAACGTACTAAACGTAGATGGCCTATATAGCTTCCATTCAGGTGGCGTGCAGATTCTCCGCGGTGATGGTTCGGTTACTTTCTTGGCCCAGTCTGCAACTCCTGCCATCTTAGCGGCCTTAATCACCCGCGACGCTGGTGAGACATCCAATATCGAAGAATAATCTCGGTTCTAATTCTTACAAAACGCCGACAGAAAAGCGATTTCCTGTCGGTGTTCTGTGTTTAATGAACAGGGAATTTACAAACTTGTAATACTCAGGAAAGGAAGCAATATCAGTGAAGCGAAAACAATTCTCAAAAACCTTTGCTGCATGGGCCATACTCTGCTCTGTATCGTTGCTCAGCGGTTGCTCCAATGAGGCGAAGCTGTATCCGGTGAAGGGCAAAGTAACCGTGGGAGGTAAGGATGCTATCGGTGCAACTTTAACGTTTCATTCCGATCCACCCTCTTCCCAGTCATTCCCTTCAACCGGGACCATTGCAGACGATGGTTACTACAATATTTTTACCAATGGCAAGCCTGGCATCGCCGCTGGGAATTATGTGGTCACG
>JBEGUT010000189.1:0-7200 GCA_041178745.1 Planctomycetota bacterium
GCACCACAGACGGTCCAGGGAGACAAACCATAGGAGAATAACGAGTAAACACCTCCCCACAGAATTGCAGCCGTCACGATCACCCACCGCGGATCAAATCGATCCACGATCTGAAGAATAATCGACTCGGAAATGATCAGTACCGTTAACCACATCAAACCCTGAGAAGTTGCCGAACGGAGATAAATCGGTCCCAGAACTTCAAAGCCACGAGCAACACCCCACAACACGAAAGCAACTACGGAGAAGAGTAGTACTAGCTGCCATCGTCCCACAGCAGGACCTGACTCCTGGTGTGAAACCAACACGGGTGTCTTCGGTAGCTTTGGAAAAAACGCCATGATACCTGTGAAAAGAAAGACAACCGAAAACAAATAGCCAGGAAACGCTTGAGATAAAAAAGCAGCAGCCAAATAGCCAAGACTACCAAAGATTCGCACCCGGGGATAACGAAGTTCTTGATTCAATTGAACGGAGGTAATCTCAATAGAAAGCGATAGTAGCGCTAGCGATGCTTGCAAGGATGCGACAGCAAACAGCAACGGAGCAGCCCATGGCGTACTACCGAATTTTGTAGCTACAAACCAACTCGCAATACTGTTCAGAAACAAAAAAACCAGCGGCACCCTGGTTACAGCCAACGGTTTACGAAAAACCGTGAGCAACGCTAGGATAAGAACGGTCAATAAGGTTCCGAAACTGGAGGCAAGCCCCAACATCGCGCCACCCTTATCTTGACCGTACTCCTTTGCAACCAGAACTTGCCACTCGAACGTGGTCAACGCCAGCACGAAGAAGAGTACAAAAAATCGAGTTCGGGACAGTACCTGAACTCCAGTGATCATAGACATCTCAGTTTTCCAAATTCAATCGCCCGAGGCAAACAATGCACCCTAGCCTAATCTCTTTGATGCGAAGGCCCAGATATCTTTAACGACCCTGCATCCAATCGAAATTTGCTTCACAAACTAGCTTGGTAATTAGTTAAAATCCCTTGCGGATTCTTCCTGAGTCCTTCGCAGCATCAAGTGCCAATCATGCTAGGACTTGGGAGACTTTTGGTTTCGCAAATCGTGCTGGGAACAAAGAGTCGCCACCTTGCGACATCGTAGATTTATCCGCATCCATGAATCTCGCTGGACACTGCTCTTCTAGAATATGCAGTTCTATGCATTTGGGAAACATCAAGTTCCTAAGAAAAATTCATCATGTTGTTTATTCGTCGCTAATATCAATCTCGCGATTTACCAAATCCAATCTACCCAACGCACCAATATTGCCTCTGAATCTTGCCTCCGCCTTGAGATATCTCTACAGCCAAAGGTCTCGAGGAATCCCCTCTACTTGGTTTCAAGGTGGCAAATAACTCCACTAGGAGAGAAGAGAGTCTTCTGAAACCGCCTTTGCTTCCACCGACTGATTCCAGATGAATACTCCCTTAGGCTTGCACAGTCACATTTACGACCGATCTGAAAATTTTTCGCATCACAGCTTGAAAAGGGAAAACATGCCAAGTTTGAGTGCATCGCCTCCCCGTCCGCCTAACAAGCGCGAAGAAGCATACTAAAGCAGTATTAACTTCAAAGTACGCTTAATCAGACCAAAAACGCCTTAAGGCTTAGAACTTGGCATTTCTTTTTCGAAGTAAACTAAGATGACTTCGCTGCCTATTGAGGAGATAAAGTCTGCAGGACGATCTTTGCTCTTGGGAGCAAAACACATTTTTCTTTTCTTATCTCCCAACTCGTAAATTGCGTGGTATTGATTTCCGGCACCGGATCCTTCAGTAATTATAAAATCGAGTTGCTTAGGTTTGGTTGTCGGATCGATTGTACTTGTTCCTCGACACACCTCCTTACCCTCCGACATTAATTTCCAGGTACCATCATCTCCATTGATCACCAACAGCTTTCGAGCATCTTCCTCTTTGGCTTTGTTACCGTTGATTTCTAGTCCTATGATCCGCCAGTTACCCTGAATCTGTTTTTGATCTCTTTTGATCGCTTCATCTTTTGCCTCATCTGCGAAGCAAAATACCGACAGCATCAATGGCACGCAGCTCAACAACCAAAATGATTTTACAGAAAGCATAAATCACCTCTTGAGTTTAGCGATCGCATATTTGAACTAGATTTCCTTCATTGTATCGCGTTGCTACAACAGAGCTTCTAAAAGGATTTCTTTGGGATCGAATCTATGGATAAAGTCCTCAATAGAGGTAAGCTTCAATGGTGGCGGATCGGTCCGCGATCCCACTGGGACGCTGCCGCATCATTTGCAGCACCGCTGAGGATTGCTGTTTGTCGCAGAGCACTCGTTAGACCGCGGAGTAGTCAACGACGATGCGCACGAAAAAACCCTGGCAAACCGGAGTTCGCCAGGGTCTCTTTGCTCTTAGATCGGATACATATCCGCTCTTGGTATCACGGAGGAGGAGCAACTGCTGTTGCGCCACCGCCACCCTTCTGCAAGCCTGAATCTGCTGGTGGTGTTGCAGGTGGAGGAGCAGAGATATTCTCCGGTTTCGATACCGTCTTATCCTGTCCGCCGCAGCCTACAAAGCTCAGCGTCACTAGCAGTAAACCAAATCCAATCAAACGCTTCATGCCATTTCCCTTCTTAGGTAGCTAAAGTCGTTAACAAAACTGCAGACTATTGTTCGTCTGGTGGAGTGATCTGACCTTCAGCCATCGAAGCCAAGTTGACCAAAACCATACGGTCGGTGGTCAAAGTCACAGGACGAATCGATGCGTCAGCGTACGAGAAGTTCACGATACCACCGGTGTGCATGCTGCTGTTACGGAACCATTCGCGACGGGTGTTGTCGTAAACGGTACCACCCAACGAGATAGTCAACCAGTGAATTGGCATCGCACCGCACTGCCAACTGTAAGAGAAGTCGCGAACCGTTGGCTTATTGTTCGCATCGTACGTCCACCCACCGGTAACTTCACCAAACAAGAACGTCGAGGAGGTACCGTCGGTGATCGCACCGAACTTGGTCTTGCTGCGGTTAGTGAAAACACCTCGCCACAGGTTGTTCGCTGCGATACCAGTGCGACCCAAGCGGCCAGCGCAACCTAGATAGTTGGTGCGGCCCATGGTGTCGCCCCATGGTGGTGGGTAGTAACCACCCGTCATACCGGTGTCCGTGTTGTGCAAAGCGACAAAGGTTCCAGTCGTGTTGCCGTAAGGATCATCGGATGGGCAGATGAAAGGACCAACGCGGAAGTAAGCTGCGTTCCATGGCTGTGCCAATCCCCACCAACCGTTATAACGCGCGTCGCTTGGCAATCCTGCTTCGTTTGCACCCTTATCCACGTCCAAAACCATGTTTCGGGTGTAGTTGTCGGAGATATTGGCCATTTCCATCAATGGCATCAAGAACACAAGGTGACCAACCCACTGGTTGTAGTTCCAATCCAGCGGAGCGCCGTAAGGAAGGTTACCCAAGTGCGATGGTGGGAATCGCTTGTAAGCGCTCTCAAAGTTGTGAGCAGCCAAAGCAAGCTGACGAATGTTGTTCTGGCAGCTCATACGACGAGCAGCTTCGCGTGCAGCCTGAACGGCTGGTAACAACAATCCAACAAGAACGCCGATGATGGCGATCACGACCAATAGTTCCACGAGCGTGAAACCCTTGGTTTGCAAACGGAGTTTGCGATTCATTGTCTTCATCACAAGTCCTCAAAATGAAAAAAGTAGGAAAACAAAAACGCTCCCTAACTTCCTACCACCCCTACTGCCTTGTGATGCGACCTACAGAGTCAACGATACAACCAAACCAAGGAAAGACGATATAAATGGGATCAAGGACGAATCGTCAAATGACACGAAGTGGTTCAGCAGCCGATTACCAGTAAAACACAGACCGAGACTTATTGGAGGAGGTTAAGGACAAAAACGAAAAGTACTAATCCAAGAACAACAATACTTGCTCACGCCTACAACATGCGAAGGCTTATGAAGTCCTCTGCATGCTCGAACTGAGGTCCGTAAGCATCGAACACCCGTGAAGTGAAAAGTTTCGATAAATCTTCACGGATCTTCAATAATTCCTTTCGTATTCAAGTCCGAGTCCTGAGTCTGTCAATCCATTTAAATCTTCAGCGTGCGCAGAACTACTGAAATACAAACCAAAGGAACTAAAACCAACCCTCCAGAAACACCACCAATGGATCGATACCAACAACCCAAAGAAAGGGCACTCCAACGTTCCTTACAATCCTTACGATCGGTGCATATATCCTCAACTCAAATCTATTCACGGCCAATCTGAAGCGTTGACTGCCGACTTGCCAAAGAAGCATCCCAAGTTTTAACAAGCGGATTTTTTGCGTAATGGTGTCGCGTGAGGCCTCCTGAACAAAGGACTCACAACTGATCCTTTTCGCAGAGCTCCGACGACTATTAAAATCGCTTCCCAAGTTCCGGATAAATGCATGCCATCTACATCTCGCAACCTTCTATTGGCATCATACTACCTTGCTACGCAACCGATTCGCGCGGCCATTCATTATCGATTGAAACGGAAGAAACAACTTCCAGCCTCAGTATTTTTCTATCACCGTGTTGCAGATGACAACGCAACACCCTGGACCATCGCCAACGCGAATTTCCAGAAGCACGTCCTCTATCTGAAAAACAACTTCGACTTAGTATCTCTCCCAGAACTTCAAACTCGGTTAAGAAAAGGAGAGGGGGACCGCATCGCTGTAGCAATCACTTTCGATGATGGCTACGCCAGCAATTTCGACCATGCGATTCCATGGCTGCTGGAAAACAATATTCCTTTTACCTACTTTGTTTCTACAGCCTACGCGCTCACTCAGTCACCTTTTCCTCACGACCGGAAACTTGGATTCAGCTTCCAGCCAAACACACCTGCACAAATTCGGCAACTCGCCGAGTCTGGTGTGACCCTCGGAGGACATACCCGCTCCCACGCCGATATCGGCAACCTCACCGATCTTGAACAGATCGAAGAGGAAATCATCGGAGGAATCCGCGAACTAGAGGATATGAGCGGCACAAGGATTGAGTATTTTGCGTTTCCCTACGGCGATATTCGCAACATTTCTCAAGCCTCCATTAACTGCCTGAGAAGAAACGGTATTCAAGGCATTTGCTCTGCCTACAACGAACTCAATTGGCCAGGCAAAGATCCATGGCACATCAAACGTATTCATGGTGACTGCGGAATGCTTCGACTCAAGAACTGGATGACGCTCGATCCAAGGAAGCTCAAACGCAAGAGGCGTTTCCCGTTTGAATATCATACTCTCAATGAGCCGCAACCGACTCTCGTCTTTCCGCAAAGCAAAAACGGAAACGCTTTCCCTAAAATTGCCGAAGCGATAAACCACAATGAGTCCTTGATGACTCCGCCGTTATCAACTCACTAATCCCATACAATTCCTTTTTCATTTCTGAAGACAAGCAGTCGGCACCCATGCTTTCGTCTCTCAAAAATTACACACCGAAAAATGTTCTCCAGAAAAAACGTCCGCGCGATCAACGCGGCCCGCTGAATACTTTTTTCATCATCAGCAGTATGCCAGTAGGTGGCGCTGAAGTCTTGCTGTGCAATCTGATTCGAAGATTGGACCGAAGCGTCATATCACCCAATCTCATTTGCCTTAAGGAATTGGGGCATCTTGGTGAACAGCTGGCCAAAGAGATTCCGACCCATAGCCAACTGCTTCGAAACAAATGGGATCTTAGGATTTTGCGGCGACTAACACAATTACTGAGCAGTCATCATGCAGACGCAGTAATCACCGTCGGCGCTGGCGACAAAATGTTCTGGGGACGATTAGCCGCCCGCTTCGCTAAAGTACCTGTTGTCTGTTCGGCGCTGCATAGCACCGGCTGGCCGGATGGTATTGGTAAACTCAATCGACTACTAACTCCCTGGACTGATGCTTTCATCGGTGTAGCCGATGCTCACGCCGAACACCTTCGCCGCCAAGAACGCTTTCCAGATAGCAAAGTGAAAGTTATCCCCAATGGCGTCGATACCAATCGCTTTCGCCCCAATTCCGAACAGCGCTGTATTATTCGAAAAAGCCTCGGGCTACCTTTGAATTGCCCTCTGATTGGAATCGTAGCGGCCCTAAGACCGGAAAAGAATCATGGCTTGCTAGTTCGATCGGCCGTCCGAATCCTTACCGAACATCCTGAAGCTCATTTCCTCATCGTCGGCGATGGAACCGAACGAACTCATATCGAAAATCAAATCCGAGAACTCGGTCTACAGCATCGCATCCATATGCTGGGCAACCGCTCAGATACTCCTCAATTACTGGCAGCGCTCGACGTCTTCACGCTTTGCAGTCTTAATGAAGCCAATCCTGTTTCAATCCTGGAAGCACTAGCGACCGGTATTCCCGTTGTGAGCACCAACGTCGGTTCCATTTCTGAAACAGTAATAAACGAAGTGACCGGACTCTTAGTCCCCTCAGAAAACGCGTGTGCCCTAAGTCGTGCTATCAGTAGCTTGCTACACGATCGAGCCAAAGCGAAGCAAATGGGACTCAATGGTCGACAACATGTTACTCAAGGTTGGTCGTTGCAATCCATGGTAAAAGGCTATGAAGACCTAATCTTGCAGGTCTATGATTCAAAAATTGGCCAAAACTTCCCTTGCCTCTCTGACACGCTGCGAGATTCTGGCGACACCGGTAATTCCGTTGGCTTTAGCAGTTCCGATACGGTCGTCGACGATTCGGACAGAAATAGCACCTTGCAACAACACGAACTGCAATGCGTTTCGACTCCTAAGCAACCTGGCTCAACACCCGCCCACCGATCCTGCGCAACACCCTCTAACACGCCGCCAGCAATCAACCACCACGAATTACCAATCGCAGCGGTAAATCACCTCTCATCCTCGTCAGATTCATCTGCTTTAGCTCGTTGAATTCTTTCCTAGCTTAACAAGCCAAGGAAAGAATTCCTTCCATCGCACGAACCACTCGACAACGTTTGGGGTCTATTTCCGTAAGTCGATCCGTGTGCTTTGGAAAAAGAACTCTTCGACGAGACATCCGCTTGGCTTGTCCGCAGAGATATTATGTGGCAACCCTATTCGGAGTCTCGATACATCGACAATTCGATACTTTTTCAGCATTCTTGCACTTTTAGCAGCGACCCGATCAGAGTCACAACACTAATAAAATTGACCATGCAAGTTCCTGT
>JBEGUT010000190.1:0-7179 GCA_041178745.1 Planctomycetota bacterium
GTGGCACAACCAAGAAGAATGCTTTTTGTTCGTTTTGTCGCAAAAGCTATCGCGATGTAGGACCGCTTGTCGAAGGTCCTGGCGATGTCTACATCTGCGGTGAATGCATCGAGCTGTGCCAATCCATATTGGATCAAGAGCAAAAGCGTCGTGGTCCCAGCAAGAAGTTGTTTAACGAGATTCCGTCTCCCAGGGAAATTGTTACTCATCTCGATCAGTATGTGATCGGCCAGCAGCACAGCAAGCGTGTGTTGGCAGTCGCTGTGCACAATCATTACAAGCGACTTTCTTCGGACTGGTCGGGTTCGGATGTTGAGATTGAAAAGTCAAACATCTTGTTGGTCGGGCCAACAGGTAGCGGTAAAACGCTGCTGGCTAAAACTCTCGCGAAGATGCTCAATGTTCCCTTCGCTATTGGCGATGCGACTACGTTGACCGAAGCGGGTTATGTTGGTGAAGACGTTGAGAATTTGCTGCTCAAATTGCTCCATGCTGCTGACTTCGATATCGAAGCGGCTCAGCGCGGTATTCTCTATATCGACGAGATCGACAAGATTGGCAAGACAAGCCACAACGTGTCGATCACACGCGATGTGTCGGGCGAAGGTGTACAGCAAGCACTATTGAAGATGCTAGAAGGAACCGTAGCGAACGTGCCTCCTCAAGGAGGTCGTAAGCACCCAGAGCAGCAGTACATTCAACTGGACACTAGCAACATCCTCTTTATCGTGGGTGGTACATTTGCTGGAGTCGATGAAATCGTTCGCAAACGATTGGGTCGCAAGGCATTGGGCTTTGGCCAAGGTTCTTCCTATCGCGAGGAAGCGGAAGTCGCCCAGTTGTTGTCCCAAGTTACATCCGATGACATCCTGCAATTCGGAATGATTCCTGAATTGGTAGGTCGCTTACCGGTGGTTTCAGCACTCGCTCCGCTGGATGAAGCTGGGTTGATGAAGGTCTTGACCGATCCTCGAAATGCCTTGATTAAGCAGTACCAGGCATTGTTCGCGATGGAGAATTGCGAATTAAGTTTCTCGGAGCCTGCATTGCGAGTGATCGCTCGGCGAGCTTTGGAGAAAGGTGTCGGGGCCCGTGGATTGAGAAGCATTGTCGAAGAGATCATGCTCGATTTGATGTTCGATCTGCCCGAACAGGAACCTGGCACAACCTATGTGATCGAAGTCGATTCGGAAACCGGCAAGTTAGTCCATAACAAAGCGGTTACTGCTCGAAAAGAAAGCGCTTAGCGATCGATCACTGCCGATCGATATCAAGCGATAGACAAGTTCAAGAGCCCTGCTGATGTGGCGATCTTCAGCAGGGCTTTGTTCTTTATAGGTTTGTATAGTACGACAGAGAAGCAGGCAAAGCTTCGCGAAAGGGAGGCGTTGCCGAGTTTTCTTTACGCAATCATCGAGTTTTGTGCGGGGCTAGTGTGGCACACTGTTGCCACTTGCTTAAAATAGGACACCCGTAAAACGATCCTTGAATCGTTACCGCTTGTCGATCCATCTGACCACTTCGCGATGCTGAATTATGTTTGCATTTGAAAACCCAGTGATGCAACGCGAATTGATTACCAACTTGCGTACGCATCGCTCTTTTATTTTGATGCTGGTCTACCAAATTGCTTTGGCTTGTGTTGTTTTTATTGCATACCCGCAAGAGACTCGTTTGGATCTTTCGCAAGAGTCTGCCGCAGCTAAAAGATTAGTCGATTTTTTCTTTGTAGGACAATTCGTACTTGCTTCGATGATGGCACCCAGTTTTGCTGCTGGGGCGATCAGCGGTGAGAAGGAACGAAAAACCTACGAAATGCTTCTCGCGAGTCCTTTGCGACCAGGCGCGATTGTTTTTGGCAAGATGGTTGCCTCGCTCACGCATCTAGTCATGCTCATCGTCGGTTCTCTTCCCATCGTGATGCTCTGTCTACCCCTCGGAGGCGTTTCGATTTATGAGGTGCTCGCTGCTTACCTAAGTTTGATGGTATCAGCGATTCTTTTTGGAAGTATTGGCTTGGCATGTAGCAGTTATTTCCGACGTACTGCTGCGTCCTTGGTTGTTAGTTATTTGGTCATTTTGCCATTGGTAATTTTGTCTGTCGCGATTTGGTTGGGATTGTCTAATCAAGGTGAGACAAGACTGCTTTTCTCGGTAGTGCTTTTCCCTGTCGCTGCTCTAGCGATCGCTATTTTTCTCTGTAGCAATACGGCTCGGCGTTTGCTCTATCCCCCTGACGTTGGAAGCGGTGGAGGAGAAGTGATTGATTTAGATCGGGAGCAAAACGAATCAGTCGGATTGGTACTGAATCGAGACATGTTTCCCGATCGATTATTTGCACCGCCACGACGCAACAAGCTGATGAAAGATAGCGCCAACCCGATTTATGAAAAAGAGATGCACGCGGAACTGTTCAGCCAAGGAACCTTGATGTTGCGAATGGTTATTCAAATCAGCATGATCCTATCGATACCGCTGATGATATGGCTGCTGTTTGTAAATGCAGAGAGGACAGGTTGGTATATGATCTACGTGATCATTTTCAACATGTTAGTCGCTCCAGTGTTTTCAGCTGGAGCGATCACCAGCGAACGCGAGAGACAAACCTTGGATCTGTTGTTGACGACCGTCATCAGTCCGTGGTCGATTTTTTGGGGGAAGTTATTGGCAGGTTTCCGCGTCTCTTTTGTGTTGACGATGTTTTTATTATGGCCCTATGTTTTAGCCGTGATTCTCAACAGTCTTGCTGATCCCTCAGGATATCTATCAAAGTGGCCATCGCTTCTCACCTATGTCGCCATCATCTTTATGACGTGCTGCTTCAATTCGGTCGTGGCGTTGTTCTGCTCTTCGATTTTGCGCAAAACATCTGTGGCGATGATGGTGAGTTATTTGATCTTGCTGCTGATTTATGCTGTTCCAGTCGCAGCTTGGGGATTAGGTGAGGTCTTTGGTATCGGTTCATCACAAATCGATACCATTCGCTGGTTCGGTGTTTTGAGCCCGTTGGTAGCATGTCTTTCGGTACCAATGGATTTAGGTGGTATCGATGTAATGCTCGCGTCGAATCTTGCTCGGCAATGGTGGCAGGTTGCAGGCTACGGGGCAGCCACGGTTCTGGCCACGAGTGGCTTGGTCGGAAGCATGCTTTTGCTATTCCGCAACCGCTGGACTTTGAGTTGGAGAGGCTAACGCTCTGCAGGGCGAACCCAAAAAAAGGCTAATCGAGTGAGAGGTTGGCTGAGAAGTGGCTATTTCTGCTTCGCGAAATAGGCAGGCAGCATTCGCTCAAAGATGCCAATGTTGTTGGCTCTCACCACAACATGATCGTTCGGATTAAGCGAGTAGTTCTGGCCAGCATTGATTTGCTTTCCATCATCTGAAACACCCACTTCGAGTACCAGTGGTGGTTTCTGCTCCCCCATCGGTCGAATCACGACGATTTCGAGTGTACCAATTCGTTTTTGTAATTGAGCCTCGTGCACCAAGTCCTCGACAAACCAAGGACGATCCGATGGAAGTGGGATGCGTTCTAGATGCCGACCGTCATTATGAACTTCCAGAATGATCGATGGCGAATGAGAAGGAGGCAAAGATGGCATCGAGCTCATGGAGCCCAATGCTTTAACATCATAGCCTTCGCGTTTCAGTGAGGTCGTATCAAATTGGCTTTTGGGTTTGTTCCAAACCAAGGCGGAGCAACCTACGGAGAAAGCAATCATCCATAAAGCCAAAACCGACAGAGAGAGTCGACTAAGCTGAGTCACCAGAGACTTCTTCATGGGATCCTTCCCGAGTTGCCAAAACGATGATCGCGTATTGTGATCCTTCACAACCTCATCCAAGTGTTGTCATCGGATCGATAAAGTCTGTTTCTTTAGAAAAATCTTTTTAATCAAAAAAGCTTGCCAGGATTGCTTGTTTGTTGATAGCTATTCAGGGGCTAGGAGCGAGGAGGGTGCAGTGGCAGAGCGATACGAGCGCAGCCACTGCTGTTTGGGTTTTGGGGCTTCGGTTTAGAGGAGCTTTGCTGTGAGTCGATTGGTTCCTGGTCGCCAATCAGGGAGGGGAAATCGAAAGGGATTCAAGGGTCAGACGTGTTTCGGGGTCATGGCCTTGCAGCATGATCGGGCCCGCTTCGACGCGGAGTCCTTTTCTCGGATTGGGATCGGGTTTACGAGTGTCGGTGAAATCCGCTATGGGAACGCCATTGACCCATGTGGCTAGGTGCGGTCCCTGCGCGACGAGAGTCAAATAAAAAGGTTGATTGACGGTGCCCAAGACGACTCTTGCATTTTGGCGTCTGAAGATTCCACCCAGCCCACCATCGGCAGGTTTGCTTCGATTGTTTTCCAAAAATCCTTGATGGAGTTGGCATTCGTAACCGTTGAGTGGTTCGCTTGGTATGCAGCGAAAGAAAAGGCCTGAATTGGAGTGATCGTGATCGAGAACGCCGCGCATCTGTAAAACGAAATCACCCCAAGCTTGTTTCGATTCGAGTTGTCCTTTACCACCTTCTAACCGTAGTGCGCCTGTTTCGGTTACCGTGAATTTGGTAGGACCTGCCTGAGTGGTGATCCACTGAGCAAGATCTTTCATGGGGATCAACGATTGAAGTCCTAGAGGCCGAATCTGAATGTTGCGGAAAGCAGCTCGGCCGCTATTAAGTTGTAAGCCAATGTGGCCTGTCTTAAGTGGCTGAGGGTCGGTGTACTTCAAAACTTCCTTGCCATCGAGCCAAATGGTTACTTCGCCACGATCCAAGCGGGCGCGAAACGAATACCATTGATTGGGTTTCGAAACTAACACGTTATCGTTGGCGATGCGCTGTCGTCCTACGAGACTTCCGGTTGGAAAGGGATTGTCGCCCGGAGCGATATTCAGTTCATAACAATCTTGAGCGGGATTGGTTGGTTTGCGAGGCGTTCGCAGAAAAACGCCACTGTTGGTATTGGTATCGCTTTGAAATTCAAGTTCCAGCTCATAGTTATCCCACTGTGATGTGGTGGTAAGCAAACCCTTTTCACCACTGCTTACGGTGATCGTGCCATCGATGATGTGCCAATCTGTTTGAGAATTGGTTTCCCAGCCAACCAGCGATTGACCATCAAAGAGTCGAATCCAACCTTGTCGAAGCCTTTCGGTTTCAAGTTGCGCAGCATCTAACGCATCGACACTCGCGGGCTCTTGAGAGGAGAGTTTCGTCGCGAATTGGAAAGATGAAAACCAAACGCTGGAAAGTAGAAGCATCGGTAGCATCAGCGATTGTTTCATGAAAGAGTTCCTTGGTTAAGCTTGATTCGAGGAGATGTTGTACTGCAGGTAGGATTCAATGAGTTTTATCGACGAGGTCAATTTAAGTAGCTCATGTAGAATCATGTCTGTCAAGCGGAGCGTTAAGCCTCAAGCGGTTTTGGAATCGCCACCGGCGAAACGTAGGTCGCGCGAAACTCCTTTATAAGACATCACCGCTCCTGATGGTTTGTTGAGCCATTCCAGCTTAGTACTTTAATCGCTAACCTAGTCGCTGTGTATTTCCAGGGCGATGTTTTCTAAGGGCCAGGGAGCGAGGTAAGGAGAGGGGAGTACGATATCAGGCGGTAGTGTGATACGCCAAGTTATTTGATTAAAGCGACGAAGATTGCTAGTTAGTTCTACCGAAATCGTGGCTTGGACTGGCAAGTTGATAGATGGAGTGTCATTGAGTTGCATTGTGATCGACAAAGGGAGCGATACCGAAGTCCCGACAAAGAAGACTCGGGCGTTAGGTGTGAGATTCGAAGGGGCATGAAAGTTACGCGACGCTTCCACAATTCCTGCTTCGGCTAATTTTCCCTGCCACTGCGATGAGAGTCTGATGCGATGCATTTAGTTTTTATCTTTAAGTCGACTGCCGTTGGTTGACTAGTCATTGTTAATAGCCGAAGTCAAGAATGATCACCGTTGGAAGTGATTATCAACCAGCCAGTGAGTAATCAGTGACTTAGGATCGATTGAGCCGGCAAGCATCATCGATTTCTAGATTGCAATCGCTAACGCCATTTCGTAGGCGAACATGTTAGAGCATCGTATTGCTGAAGCTGCAGTTTAGTAACTAATGAATTCGCCCGTAACAGTTTCTTGAAAGAGCTGTCTTGTGGCTGGTTCTTCAAATCGCATCAGCACTTTTATACTGCGCAGTGGATCGGGAAATGGTGGGCTGGTTTCCCATTCAGTCGCATCATCAACTCCGCCGGAAACTGCATCATTAGCGCCGCCTGGTCCAGCGTTGTCGATGCCGTCTCGACCAGCATCAGCCATTTGCCTCCAGTAGCCATTTCTCGGCGTCCCTAGCTGGACAGTGCCGCTGTAAATACCATTAGTCGTTCCATCGTCTGTGGTATCGCTTTGCAGAACACCATCCGACTCATAGGCATTGGTCCAGGAGTCGTAACTCATCTGGCACCAAAACTGATTCACGGCATTTCCATCTTGAAAGACAAGTCCCGAGCGATAAAGCGAATTGGAAAATGGTCGAGCGGTTCCAACACGGGGGAGAGATACACCGCTGAGGCTTGATTCAAAGCGGAAAGGTAAAGGCATCGACTGCATCACCGTGGCGATTGCCCCGGCGTTGGGAAATCCGTTAAGCGTCTGTCGAACCCATCCCAAGTCGACATATTCGCCAGTGCCTGCTAATCGAGTTGTTGGATTGGCTAATCCCGCGAGGCTAGCTACGGCGGTTCCATATCCGGGATCATTGGGCGAAACGACGATGTCATCGGAGCCGGCTGCACCACCACTGTAAACGCCGTCGTTACCAGGTAGCATCAACAAAGGCACAGAAGGATCATAGCCGCGGAGGTCAAAGCCTACACAAAAGGAAGCGATGACATCTTCGCCGATTCGATTTTCGTAAAAGGCGTTTCCGGCCGAACCATAGAGTGTTACCGACGGATCAGATCGGTTTTGTAGAACATATGCTTCGCTTAGAGGTCCAGAAAGATAACCGGCGTTAGGCGATTGGTTATTCAAGACGCTGTTCACTGCAGGGGTAGGTCTCAGGCTAACAGCGTACGCATTGTCCAAAGCCAACAGCGGCATCGAGTAGCCGTTACTTACTTTTTCCAGTGGTCGAACAAAGTGGGCGAATCGATTTTGAGGAAGCATTAGATCCTGAAGAGAATTGGCAGCGACACC
>JBEGUT010000191.1:0-7174 GCA_041178745.1 Planctomycetota bacterium
ATCGCTCAAGCCCGTAGCGCTTCGCGAAATCGTCGATACCGAGCAGATTCCGATGCCTTTCTTGGTCCAAATTCTTCAGCAATTACGAACCGCAGGTATCGTTACCAGTCTTCGCGGATCCAGTGGTGGCTATCGCTTGCTGCGACCTGCAGCGGAGATTTCTTTGTTGGAGATCGTCGAAGCGGTTTGTCCAGGCCTGATCGCATCGGAGCTTGTCGTCGAAGTCGATTCGGTAGCTGGTTCGGTCGTGCGTGATGTGTGGAAGCAACTGGCTGTTCAGCAGCGTGAGCTCTTGCAACAGTTGACACTCACAGTTCTTCTTGAGAAGACAAAGTTCGCTTCTGAGGCGATGTTTTATATATGATACGTTGCGCAGAAATATTTGGTGAATGCAGCCGATGTGATGGCTGGTGATATCGATAATCTGTAGCGGTACTTAATAAATTGTAGGGCGATGATGAAAAAACGAGTGTTTATTGGACGCCGCATTCCGCAGTCCGCCATCGATCGACTTGTTGAGCAATGCGATGTAGAGATTTGGCCCGAAGAGTTGCCTCCACCACGCGATATACTGCTTCAAAAAGTACGAGGTTGTGACGGTATTTTGAGCATGCTTAGCGATCGTATGGATGGCGAGTTGATGGATGTGGCTGGCCCCCAGCTTAAAGTGATAAGCAATTACGCGGTGGGTTATAACAACATCGATGTCGCTGCGGCGACAGAGCGAGGTATTCAAGTTGGCAATACACCGGGAGTCTTGAGCGAAGCGACGGCTGATATTGGGGTTGCTTTGGTGCTCGCAACGGCGCGAAGAATACCGGAGGGAATCGATGAAGTGCGTCAGCTGAAATGGAAGACATGGAGTCCTACTGCGATGCTAGGTCTCGACCTGCTCGGCAAGACGGTAGGTGTTGTAGGAATGGGTCGAATTGGCTTGGCTTTCGCTCGCCGACTCCACTTCGGTTGGCAGATGAAGGTCGTCTACACCAGTCGTTCGCCGAAGCCCGATGTTGACTCGGAGTTGTCTGCACAGCGACTGGAGTTGGAGCAACTGTTGGAGCAGTCGGATATCGTCAGTCTACATGCTGATTACAACCCCACCACGCATCATTTGATAAACGCTTCGACGCTGAAAAAAATGAAACCTTCGGCGATTCTCATCAATACTGCGAGGGGAGGTTTGGTCGATCAGCAAGCGTTATTCGAAGCGTTGAATCAAGGTACGATTTGGGGGGCTGGGTTGGATGTCACCGATCCAGAACCATTGCCAGATGCGAGTCCCCTGCGAGCGCTTCCACGATGTGTTATCCTGCCGCATATCGGAAGCTCTACGTACCAGACACGTCAAGCCATGGCGGACATTGCCGTAGATAACGTTCTGGCTGGTCTAGCTGGAAAACCCCTGCCTCATCGTGTTAGCTGAATCGTTCGATACTTGCATCATGCAATCGACTTGTCCAAATCTACCTCGTTGGGTATCGATGCACTGCAAAAATAGTGTTGTAGCTCTGCGATGGTTAGGATCTATCTAAACAAGCAAGTATTATTGATACTGAAAGATATGATCCTAGGAGCCACGAAACAGAGCGATGGCTTGGATTGTTGCATGCGAACCCTATCGGGACGTTTTGTCGAGGCGTTTTAGATCAATAGCCAGAGAAACGTTCGGCGTTATCTTGAGCTGACTGTGACTGGAATATCCGTCAGCGAGAAACTCTCTGGTAATGGTGCAATGTTGGAGGCATTCTCGTCATTCACATATCTCGACGGTTTCGTTCTCCTTTCGGAGGCTTCCGGAATGTAAATGCAAGGAGTCTCTTGTTTAGAATCAGAGTCACTGGTGTTACTGACCTGTGAGTTTTGTTCGGCTTTCAGCGGTGCCGAGTCGGTCGTGTTAAATGAGAAGGCGCCTGGCGTCGACTGAGCTAATTGGGCGGCCATTGCCAATTGTTCAGAACCGCTTACTCCGCTAGGAAGATCGAGGTCGCGATAGAGTCCCAAAACAAACTGGCGAAGTCGATTGAACTCCGTTGCGCTTTCCATCCAATAGTCATTTTGTCGAAAGACTAGCGGAGGAATTTTTTCGCCGTTAGCTAGGCCTTGAATGCTCTTACGTAATCGCACCATAGGCCCGGCGAAGCGATTGCTAACCAGCAACGCATCTCGCAGGAAAAGTGGGATCAGCACGGTGGCTGAAACCAGCAGCGGTATCTGCCGAATCAACCCTGTCGCACATGCATCGCTAAAGCTCTTTTCGGGAACCAACTGAACAAAGGAAATGAATAAGTTGATACTAATCATAAATGCGATGAATACGACCCAGTGCAGTGCCAGGCGTTTTCCTAGGGCGTACTGAACCTCGCGGTCGGCTACTGATTTTCTGCGATTACGGTTGATCTTCGACTGTTTCATTGATGATGAAACCTAGCAAGTTCTGCGGGGTTAAAAAATCTAAAAGGTTGGTGCAATCCGTCAGCACTAAATCCGCTAAGCTTGTTGCTATGGTTAGACTTAGCCGACTTAGTGTCTTCCTTGAACCGTAGCCCGATTCGGTAGGCTGGGGCCGCAGCAGTCGCAGATTTCCTGCGTGTTGTCTCTTTGGCGAGACGCTACAAGTGGCATAATCGTTTCGATTGGAACTCTGTTGAAAGGCCGTTCGAGAGGAAAAGTTATCCCACACCGAGGAACCGCAACTCCACTATGGAGTAATGAGAAGTCCAAGCTGTGCCGACTTGATTACCCGTTGGCATGTGGTCGATTTCTGAAGACAGATGCGAATGTCCCTTCGTACCTGAAATCTACCATGCTTGAACCCCATCCGGAGTGAAGGTCGGGATTTCGCTTAGCGAGCTTCACGCAATGGCGACATGAGGCGGTCGGGGATTGAACGAGCAAGGTAAGCTATCGGCTTAAGGGAGTGTAAAAGTGGCTCGGTTAAATACTTGTCGCTACCAAACCAATTTGTGGGCAATAGTCGGCATGATCTCATGGCTGATCAGCCAGACGGCATTTGCTCAGTATGAATATGCGGCATGGCCCCCCGAGGTCCAGCCTGTCACAAAGCCATTTGCCAATGCAGGACGACTGCTCAATGAAGCGGGCAGGTTCTGGGGTGTTGGTTACAGCGAAGGGTATCATGCTTGTCCCTCTTGCTCATCTGGGAATTGTTCATCTGGGAATTGCTCAGCCCATGGCAGGCACCTGCAAGTGTATCCGCAGTTGTTAACTCATTTGCATCCCAAGCTACATGGTAAGAATATCGTAGCGAGCAATGCGCCGGCTTGCTCGCAGTGCGGCAGCGCATTGGGGCAAGGCCATCACGCCTGCTCGGGCTCTTGTAAGACCAACAGCGGTTATCATCCTCCGGGCGTTGATCAAGTAGGTACGGCTTCAACATTTTTCTGGCGTTCGAATGTTCGGTATTTTCATCCAAACATAGCGATTCCTTCCAGTGGTGCTCCCCCAGCAGCTTACGGGCATGGGCATGCAATGCCGGTCGAAAGCAGCCCGGAAGGTTATGTCCCAGATCATTTAACTAGTCCTTCTGATCGCGGACCGTCAGAGAGTGATATGAATCCTTGGCTGCATGCTCAGCCTTTACCGCAGACAGCCGAAGAAGTGCTGCGCGAATTGCCAGTTACGGCGTTACCTGCTCCTGTGCCGTCGAGAATTCCTCAAGCAGAATCTCAGCAATCAGGCCAATTCATACCACCACGGTCGGGAGCAGTTCCGTCGGTTACCCCCGATCCTGCACCTGCATCACGCTTTCCAACAGAACCCCGGCCGAGCCAACTTACGCCCGAGTCAACGGTGGTTCTTCCCGAACCGACTGGCGGTTCTGGAAAATTAAGCCCGCAAGCTGTCAATCCGATTCCTCTTCCACCACTCCCTGGCAAAGAATTAAAGAATTCTTCCGATGATCTTCTCGAAGAGGGAGAGGGGACAGCACCGAGTAAACCAAAGGAAATTTCACTTCTTGAGACTTCGGGAGATACCGCCGAGGGTATCCCTCCAGCGGACGTATCCAAGGAAGCATTGCCCTCTGTGGAATCGAAAAAGCAGGAGCAAGTCGTTCCCGCTCCTCCGGCAACCCCGAAACCCCCGGAGGTAAAACCCTCGAAAGATCCCGAGAAGGTTCCAGCCGAAGAGGATTTGTTGTCGCGGCGTCGGAATATCATTCGGCAGCCTACACGAAGATAGTTGTTTTCAGCTCGTCAAAGGGAACCTCGGGAAGTGGGCACGTATTTGGCCCAACAATTCGCTTCGGGAACCCCTTGACTATCTTGAAGAATTTACCAATTGAGACACAATTCTAAGCAAGCTTCAGAGAAATCCTCTGTTTCCGAAGCGAACTATGATTTGATTCACCTGTACGACACACTTCAGACAATAAGGGAAGATTCGATATGGCGACACAGCGTAGCTTGGTCCTTTTAAAACCTGACTGCATCGAACGCCGTTTGATGGGGCAGATTATTTCTAGATTCGAGAACAAGGGTCTATCGATCGTCGCGATGAAGATGTTGCGTGTCACACCCGAGTTATCACAAAAACATTACGCTGAACACGTATCCAAGCCGTTCTACAAAAGCCTCGAAACTTTTATTACTTCGGCACCGGTTGTCGCTCTGGCAATTGAGGGACCGGATGTGATACGAGTGATCCGAGAAATGCTCGGTGCTACCAATGGACTCAATGCAGCACCTGGTACCATTCGAGGCGAGTTTAGCTCGAGCCGTCAGATGAATCTGGTTCATGCCTCAGATAGTCCTGAGAGTGCAGAACGCGAGCTTGGTCTTTATTTCAAGTCCGAAGATTTTTGCCCTGCAAAATTGGCTTTGGCCGATATCATTCGCGCTCCCGAAGAGAATTGATCAATTCGTTGGCACAAAGAGCAAAGTGCTGATTAGAAATTGTACTGGCATTCAAAACCTCGCGGTCTCAATTGAGATCGCGAGGTTTTTTACTAGATGAATTTATTTTCGAGTCTCGACACCTTTGCGTCGCTTCGGGAACAACGTTTGGCAGATCTCACACTTGGTCCCATCGCAGCCTCTCGCCGTGCAGTATTCGCGCCCGTAGAAGATGATTTGAAGATGAAGCCGGTTCCAGTTCTCTTTCGGAAAGAGTTTTCGAAGATCCATTTCGGTTTGCAGAACGTTTTTACCATTGGTCAATTTCCAACGTTGCGCTAAACGATGGATATGAGTATCAACTGGAAAGGCGGGTTCTCCAAAGGCTTGGCTGATCACGACACTCGCCGTTTTTCGACCTACGCCAGGTAGTGTCTGAAGTGCTTCGAAATCTTTAGGGACCTTGCCTTGGTAATCTCGAACGAGGATTTCTGATAGTTCTCGAATGGCTTTCGATTTTTGTGGCGATAGACCGCAAGGACGAATGATGGCTTGGATTTTCGCTACCGGCTGTTTGGCCATCGTTTCGGGCGTCGAAGCTAGTTTCCACAGCGAAGGGGTAACGCGGTTGACCATTTTGTCGGTGCACTGCGCACTTAACAAAACGGCGATGAGAAATGTGTAAGGATCAACATGATCCAGAGGCACTGGAGGGTCTGGGTAGAGTTGATTGAGGCGTTCGGCAATATAATCTGCCCGCTCTTGTCGATTCATAGAGGCTCCATGTTGATTCGAAAACCCTCGGCTCGGTCGATAGTTTGACGGTCTGGAGCACTTGTTACCACACCCCGTCATTGGCATCTGAAGGATTTTATGAGGTTAGGAAAGTGCTGAGATTTAGGAGGGAAATCGCCGAATGGAGGTTGGATTGGTTTACTGACTTTTGCCGATTTCATGATCTCGATGGATCGCTAAATTGGGCTAGTGTTGTTTGGGGATTTCCCCGAGTAGATGTTGAAATCTATCGATCGACTAGCGTATCATCCAACCTCAGATGGCTTAAAAGCATTGCTCGCCCAGCGTTGGACGGTGCCATCGCCCGCCTCAATTGATGTTTCTCTTCGAGACAACGCCTCTCATTAATGGTCAGGAGCTTGAATCATGACACGTAACAACCGTCGTGTTTTTCTAGAGCAGTCGATGTTAGCCTCCGCTTCCGCGTGGGCACTAGCACAAGGAGCGACAACAGCTGTTGCGAAAGAAGCTCCCAAAAAGGTTTCTCCCAATGAGAGAATTTCTGTTGCGGTCATCGGAGTCAACGGTCGAGGTGGCAGTCATCTCCAAGGGTTCGGTGAAAACAGTTCTACCGAAGTGACCCATATTTGCGATGCTGATGAAGCGGTCGGGCAGCGACGTTGTGAAGAGTATGCTTCCAAGCACGGTGGCAAGCGTCCCGTGTTTGTCCAAGACATTCGCAAGCTGTTAGAAATTCCTGAAATCGATGTTGTGTCCATTGCTACACCAAACCATTGGCATGCCCTCGGTGCGATTTGGGGTGTTCAAGCAGGTAAGCATGTCTATGTAGAAAAGCCGGTGAGTCACAATGTGAGTGAAGGTCGCCGCATCGTTCAAGCAGCTCGAAAGCATAACAAGATCGTACAGACGGGAACGCAGTCTCGATCGGCCGATGGAATGAAGGAAGCGATCGCGTTTGTTCACAGTGGTGGAATCGGAAAGGTGCAAGTTGCACGCGGTTTGTGCTACAAGCGTCGACCATCGATCGGACCTGCAGGTACTTATGATCCACCAAAGACAGTGGATTATAATTTGTGGCTCGGTCCAGCTCCCGAAGCGAAATTGACACGTCCTAATTTTCATTACGACTGGCATTGGCAGTACTCTTACGGCAACGGTGACTTGGGTAACCAAGGGATTCACCAGATGGATCTGTGCCGTTGGGCTCTGGGCAAAAATACTTTGCCAACTCGAACGCTCAGCTATGGTGGACGTTTTGGGTACACCGATGCTGGTGAAACTGCGAACACTCAAGTTGTCGTCCATGACTATGGAGAGCAGCAGTGCGTATTCGAGGTACGAGGCTTACCGACTCCTGCTTTGAAAGGTGCAAGCGTTGGTATTATTGTTGAAGGAAGTGAAGGCTATGTGGTGATGACGAGCTACTCGGCAGGCCAAGCCTTCGATAAGTCGGGCAAGGTCATCAAGGAATTCAAAGGGAGTGAAGAGAGCCATTACGCGAATTTCTTAACTGCCGTGAAGAGTGGGAACTATAAAGATCTCAACGCTGATATCGAAGAGGGACA
>JBEGUT010000192.1:0-7158 GCA_041178745.1 Planctomycetota bacterium
AAGCGGAAAAGAACGCGTCCATTGATCCATCGTTTTTCGCATCTCGCATCGTTAGGCGCCATCAAGCGGAAGTTCTTGCCGATGCCCAGAGCGACGTTCTTGATATTCCGTTGGCATTTGATCAACAACAACCTGGGATACGCGCGATCGCTTTGCGGGCTGGACAACGCGAGCAAAGATATCTCAAGAGTGCTGGCGACGCGTTTCTCGGCGCCTTCGGCAAGCCACAACGTCTTTCCGCCTGTGAATGCGAACGATCTAACGACCTTAGCCTCTCCCAGGTCTTGATATTGATGCAAGGTGATAGCGTCGAGAAACGCATTCGTGATTCCAAAGGGCGCGCCAATGCTTTGAGCAAGAGCGAAAAATCGCCAACGCAGATCATTGAGGAACTCTACTGGATCGCCCTGAGTCGCCCTCCCAATAACACGGAACTACAACAGGCAAGTGAATCCCTGAGCGATCCTGAGAAGCGACAACAAGGAATTGAAGATTTGGTTTGGGCCCTAATCAATTCCCAGGAATTTCTTTTGCATCACTGATACTCGCGATCCTAGTATCTCATTCACGACTCATTTAAGTTCCGATGTAATGAAATGGCCGCCATGCAAATTCCCAATCCACCACGATTTCCGCAAACGCTTACTGATTCCTTGACATGGAGCCAGCAAGTGCATCGACGATCGATTCTTCGTTTCGGTGGACTCAGTCTTCTTGGACTTTCAACCGCTGGAATCTTGAGAGCGGAAGAACAATCGATTAAGCAGCTACCCGTTCGAGCCAAATCGGTCATCTTTCTTTTCCAATGGGGCGGACCGAGCTCGATCGATATGTTCGATATGAAGCCCAATGCTCCAGATAGTATTCGCAGCCCATACAAGCCAATACCATCGAGTGCTCCAGGCATCCAAGTCTGTGAGCATTTGCCAGAGATGGCTAAGCGAATGCACCAAGTCACACTCATTCGCACGATGACTCATCGCATGAAGAATCATGCTTCGGCTGGCTACTATGCGTTAACCGGCCATGAGCCCCCGAGCGACGATCAGCGTCTGCGCGATTCACTGGATCTTTATCCTGCCTATGGAAGTGTTGTCGATCACTTAGCTCCCGGTGATCCAAGCCTTCCCACTTTTGTTTCCTACCCCTACCGAATATCTGATGGATCAGTAGTTCCAGGCCAACAGGCCAGTTTCCTAGGCAAACAACATGACCCTCTCTTTTTCACCGCCGATCCTGCAAAAGAAGATTTTAAACTTCCCGAACTACAGTTACCTCGCGGCGTTTCTGTCGATCGCTTGATGAGGAGACGGGAACTTCAGAAGCTTATCGATAACCAGAGACGATTGATCGATCACGCCGATGCGGCCGTTTCGCTCGACCGCTACTACCAGCGAGCGATTTCGATGCTCCAAAGCGATCGACTGCAACAAGCATTCGCAATCGAAAAGGAATCGCCCGAACTTCGAGACCGCTACGGGCGTCACACTTACGGACAAAGCTGTTTGCTGGCGAGACGATTGGTGGAAGCAGGTGTTCGTTTTGTGACAGTCTATTTTTCTCCTTCCATCGGCGGCCAGAAAACAACCGAGGGAGGCTGGGACACTCACGGCTTCAACAACACGCGAATGTATAACATCATCGATAAGTATCATTTGCCAATCACCGAACAAACCCTCCCGACCTTACTGGATGATTTAGAAAGTCGCGGGCTGCTCGAAGAAACACTTGTCGTATGGATGGGAGAATTCGGAAGAACTCCAAAAATCAACGACAATGTAAGCCGAGATCATTGGCCTGACTGCTATACGGTTCTTCTCGCAGGTGGAGGATGCAAGAAAGGTTACGTTTACGGAACTTCAGATCGGCATGGCGCTAAACCAGATGAACATCCAGTTCGCCCAGAAGATCTCGCCGCGACGATCTATCATCTAATGGGTATTGATCCAGCGACCGAAATTATCGACCGCAATCAACGCCCTCTATCTATCGGCGGTAACCCTGTCTTAGATATTATCGCCTGAGGTATCGCTCGGCTTGACATAACTAGATGGTGGTGCTGAGTTAAAACTTCCGAATCGTAAAAAGTGATCCACCGCTTCCGCCACATCCTCACGCCATGGCACCGCGCTGTGCATGCCAGGTACCAGCATCCAATCCTGAGCACCTTCGATCTCTGTATCTTTGGGCCTGACCACCAAATCGCCTTGAGCCGCAATAATCCCAAAGGGAATCGAGGGCGAAGGAAGCTGATTCACAAAACTCCCTTCATGATCGCTCATCTGCTTTAACATTGGGACATATCGACCGATCCAGTTTTCAATTCGGCCCGCAATATGAGATCCTCGATTCGGCGAACACAGCAAAACCAACTTGCCTATTGAGTCGCACTCAATCATTTCAGCAGCGACCCGGGCAACAATCCCTCCCATGCTATGTCCCACTAAATGAATAGGCACACCACTATTGCGATAACATTCATCAATGGATCTCGCCAACCGCTCTCCCTCGCGATCAATTTGACTCCAGATACTCGGATAGCGGTAATGCATTGCCTGCCACCCTTTTTCTTTCAATCGCTTTACTAGTGGGTGCATCCAGATAGGCGATGCACCAAAGCCATGCAAAACCCATACAGGCCCCGTGCGAGAAGCGTCGTCGGGTAAGTCAGATCCTTCTAAACCAAACTTTTCCTCGGCTGGCATATTACTCTGAGGCCTCGAATATCAATCGCCCGAAAAGGAATTTTTTTACGATCACCTGAAACACCCCTACAGCGATTCAATCATCAGCAGAAAAGATAGGAAACCTCGCTTTAATCTAGCGGTTTTTGCTTTCGCACAGAATCGGCGAGGGCTCCCGCGGTGCAGTGACCTCGATGCTACTGTAACCTCCTGACAAGACTCATTCCTTTGATTCAACCTCTCCACTGGCATGCCAACTTACCTGATGAGTTCTCCAGCAATCGCTAGACCCGAAAGACACTTCCCAGGTTCCATGATCTAGTGCCAGCAGATCCAACAATAAATTACCTCGATAAAGGTGCCGAATTCCAACATAAGAAGTGGTCCAGCGAGGATTGACTTCAATCGCCGTAATCGCAAGTTGACCGTCGATAACTCGGTAAACAAAATCGATACCAATCCATCCCCCTGCCCCCTCTCCCAATCGATCTAGAACGCGATCTCCAAATCGATGCACCTCGTTCCAAAGTCTCGGTGGCATTGGGCCTTCACCACCATGATACTGAGGCTTATCAAGTTGAGGAAATGATTCGCTTGCTTTCCACTCGATCTGTTGATGCACCGGAGGCATCCATAGGCGACGATCCTTAGAAACCCAAACTGCAACACTACCTGCTTGTCCCTCTCTCCAAGCCTGAACCAAATAACGATTCGGTGAATCTACATTGCGCAACCATTCCTTGACGTCCTTGGAAGAGCCTCGATAAATCCCCTCGCAACCTGCACCATCCAGTAGCTTAATGACCCACAGATCTGAGTCATTTTGAAACTCTTCAGAGCCATCCCGAAAAGTTGCCACTGAAATAGTAAGTGGATGGAATGGTTCTGCCTGTTCAAAACCGGAATCTCGATCGAGCGATCGTAGACACTCGGCCATCTGCAGTTTATTACAAGCCCTCTGAAGAAATGGATTGCGACAACCAATCCGACGGGTTGTTACGCGATCAATTTCCTCAACCACGTTTTCTAAAATGTTGTCGCACTCGGGGGCGATCACGATAACGGCGTCGGCATCCTTTGCCAAAGAACACCATTGCTGTAAATAATTGATTTCTGGATCTAGCGGCACAAAGAGTTGCTCGCTGTTGGTATCCGAAAACCACTTGAAGGCTCTTGGATCCAGAGGAACCACCAAGTCGAACGAGTTGACGAGCCCCTCATGATGAATCGTGTGATCGCGCCAGTCATGAGCGACTGCCGACATCATCGTCCAGCCCTCTTTACGAAAGCTATCGGGGATCTCGCTTTCGGGCTGTGATTGCAATCCACCGCCGAGAACGAATTCCAGCAGCAGTGCCCGTTTCATCAAATCGAATTCCTAGTCCCTTAGTCGACCATCGAGCGATTATCTCCATGGATCTCAGCGGGACTTCCACAAGAGCAAAAATAGAATCGAAGAATTCAGCAGTTGCCTAGAATATCCCCAACTGATCGCGAGCCTCTTCGGTCATTTTATCAGGAGACCAAGGCGGATCCATGACCACCTTGATTTCTACTTGGCCAACACCAGGCAACTCCTCAATAGCCCGCTTGCTGCCACCAACCAACTGAGGTCCAGCCGGACACATCGGGCTGGTCATTGTCATTTCGACTTTAACATTTGTCTTACCATCATCGCCGGCGTTCAGATCAACCAAATAGATCAATCCCAAATCAACGATATTTACAAATAGCTCGGGATCGATCACGTTCTTGAGTGCTTCGCGAACTTTATCTTCACACAACGAGGAGCCCGCTACTACTGGTTCAGGTATATCGAAATTATCTCGTGGCTGATTTTTGAGTGAGACAAAAATCTGGTCACCTTCGATCTTGACGTCATGAACAATGGTTGGCTCGGTAGCCGGCATAGTCAAAGCCTTGCCTGTTCGCACATCGAACTTCGCGCCATGGCGAGGACATGCCAGCTCGCTTCCCACTAGTTCCCCATCTCCCAACGTCCCACCATCGTGAGTGCAGACATCGTCGATGCAATAGATCTTACCACCAACATCCGCCAACACGACGAATCGCCCCTGTACTTCCAGGGTCAACTTACCTTGAGTAGCCAATTCAGACTTTTTCGCAACCGGCACGAACTCGCTCATGCGTACAGAGGCCTTTCAAACTTTTACTGATATTCACGAACCTGGCGCGCGATGGCCAGACCAAGTGCATCTCGCACACTCTCGATCGTGATGCGATCAAAAATCTGCTGGAAGAAACCGGTGACAATCATACGGATGGCTTCTTTGCGAGTGAACCCTCGCGATCGAGCATAGAAAATCAACTCTTCGTCCACTTTGCCCGATGTGCTACCGTGAGTGCAACGAACATCGTCTGCCTTGATTTCTAGCCCCGGTATCGAGTCGGCCCGGCACTGATCACTCAGCAGCAAGTTATCGTTTCGCTGATAACCGTCTGTTTTTTGTGCAGCAGTATCGACCTTGATCATCCCTCGCCACACAGTTCGAGAACGATCTTGCAATGCCGCCTTGTAGAGAAAGTCACTACGGCAATGTTCAGCTCGATGATGCTGAATTGTGTTGTAAGTCATCTGCTGTTGGTCTTGAGTGAACATCACACCATTGACCTGTGATTCAGCACCGGTTCCGCAAAGCGCCACTTGCTGGCTCACTTGTGCAAACCGACTACCCAACGCAGCGATTGTCCATTGCAGCGAGGAATCCCGCATCAACTTAGCTCGCTGATGAGCGAAATGCCAAGCGTTGCGTCCCCAGTCCTGCAAGTTGACATATCGCAAACGAGAATTAGGTTGCAATACAATCTCGACACCACCGCAGTGGAATCCACCAGCTTCCGCGTTTGGACTGTTCGCTTCATACAAAAACGTCGCTTCAGCACCATCTTCGAGCACAATTAAGGTATGCCCTAAATCGGTGCCACCGTCAGACATTCCTGCTAAAACATGAAATGGCTCGCGGATCACAACACCTTTAGGAACATACAACAAATGGCCACCCTGCCAACAAGCTGCATGCAGTGCCGCAAACCGATCCTGCTTCGCATCCAAAACACTGTATAAGTATTTCTGTACGATCTCTGGATACTGCATCGACATCGATTCCAAAGACCCAAACAGCACACCTTTGGAGACCGCTGCGTCAGAAACTTCACAGCGACGAGCATGGCTGTCAACTGTCTCCAATCGACCAGCAAGTTCGACCCCTTCGGTAAGCCAACAGGGTAATGCGACAGTTTCCTGGGGAGCTTCCAACGGTAGGCTGTATCGCTGCAAATGGAATGGTCGCAAATCGCTGCGCATCCAATCCTCTTCACCGCGACTAGGCCAAGTCATCGAGGTGTATCGGTCCCACGATTCGCGACGCAGCTGTTCCAACCAAGTCGTTCCACCAGACAATTTTAAAAACTGCTCAAAAGTCGCCGCATCAAAGGTGGGCGATAAAGTCGAAGATGACATTTTCGAAATTTCCTACAGACCAATCACCCTTGAATTAACCAACCGAACCTTCCATCTGCAACTGAATCAAACGATTCATCTCAACCGCATATTCCATAGGAAGTTCTTTAACTAGCGGTTCGATAAATCCGTTGACAATCATCGTGCTCGCTTCCGCTTCAGAAAGTCCTCTGCTCATCAAATAAAACAATTGCTCTTCGCCGATGCGTGAAACGCTTGCCTCATGTCCAACGCTGACATCCTGCTCGAGAATCTCGATATAGGGGTAGGTGTCACTGCGGCTCTTGCTATCCAGAATGAGTGCGTCGCAGACGACATTGCACTTGCTACCCTTGGCGTTCTTTTCAACGCGAACTAGACCTCGGTAACTGCTTCGTCCACCACCTTTACTGATCGACTTGCTGATGATCTGACCGGTCGTGTTTGGGGCGGCATGCACCAACTTGGCACCCGCATCCTGGTGCTGACCTCGAGAGGCAAATGCAATCGACAAAATCTCACCTCGCGCCCCCGGCTCCATCATGTAAACGGCCGGGTACTTCATGGTCAACTTGCTGCCGAGATTTCCGTCTACCCATTCCATAGTTGCATCGGCGTAAGCCATAGCACGCTTGGTTACAAGGTTGTAAATGTTGTTTGCCCAGTTCTGAATGGTCGTGTATCGGCAACGACTACCTCGCTTGCAAATAACTTCCACCACCGCCGAGTGCAAGCTTTCGCTGCTGTACATGGGAGCGGTACAACCTTCGACGTAGTGCACTTTGGCACCTTCGTCGACGATGATCAACGTTCTTTCAAATTGACCCATGTTCTCCGCATTGATGCGGAAATAAGCTTGCAAGGGGAAATCAACTTTGACACCTTTGGGGATGTAAATAAACGAACCGCCTGACCATACAGCGGAGTTCAATGCAGCGAACTTGTTGTCGGTCGATGGAATAACGGTTCCGAAATACTGTCGCACCAAATCGGGGTGCTCTTTCACCGCCGAAT
>JBEGUT010000193.1:0-7149 GCA_041178745.1 Planctomycetota bacterium
AAGTTGTATTGCAGTCGCAGATGGGGAAGCTTTTTCCAGGGTCTCCCTCCTCGCAAGCGATGCTCTCGATTTCGGGAGCGGCTGGTGGTTTCAGCGCGGCATTGCTTTATACGTGGTTAGCTGTGGGTACAAAGTGGGGCGTTTTACCTTTCAGTATCATGCTCAGTTTGATTGCTGTTCCAGTCCTGGTGTTCTGTGTCGGTCGATTTCCAGCACCTATTAAGTCGCAGGCACAAGTGGGTTAGGTACAGTGCTTTAGCGGTTTATCTGGGTGATCGAGGCATTGCGGGTGGGTAATCGGGATTTAAGGGCTGTTACTGTAGCGATGAAACTTTGGTAAGTATCCATTTTGGGTCTTCTTTAAGTGCGGCGAGGGAACAAAAAACAATCTACAATACATGGCTGTTAATAGTTCCTAGGAAATATGTAAAGAAAGCCAGCCATGAAAAAGATTAGCGGATTGTTATTGTCTGTTTGCATGTTGGTTTCATTCGGCTGCCAGCCTGCAGATTCTATAGTTGAGAAGCCTGCTCCCGCGCCAGCAACTGCCGCAACAACGGCAGCCGCACCTGAAGTTCCAGCGGGTATTGCGCAGAAGGCAGAAGTTGGGGTAGGGATCCGAGGCGATTCGCTCAGGAACGAAGAAGGTGTCGGCAAAATTATCGCTTCCTCTGCGGTCGCCTACTTCAATACGAAAGAAAAAGTAGTTTTTGAGATACAGATTCCACATGCGATGAATCTGTATAAAGCGCTCGAGGGAAACTTTCCGAAAACCCATGAGCAGTTCATGAACAAGATCATTAAAGAGAATCAAATACAATTGCCTGAGCTTAAACCGGGAATGCAGTATAAGTATCGTCCCGACCTCGGCGAGTTATGGGTAGAGCCGATTGAGGCTGCGAATCAAGGTTCTTAAAGAGTGTTGCATAATGTCTGACGAAAAATGGATCCAGCAATTTGGTCGCCGTTCTTTTATCGGCGGTAGTACTCTCATGCTCTTTGCTGCGCCACTTTCTCTATCCGAGGTGATGGCGGAAGATAAAGAGCCACCGCTCCGCATCGGGCTATTAACCGATATGCATCATGCTGACAAGGAACCCGCCGGGACTCGGTACTATCGCGAAACCCTTGGAAAATTAAAAGAAGCTGGCAGCGAGTTTCAGAAACAGCGACTATCTTTTGTTATTGAGTTGGGCGATTTTATCGATGCAGCTGAATCGGTTGAGATCGAGCAAGAGTATCTTCGAACTATTAATCGAGAGTTTACCAAGCTCAGTAATGATCGACATTATGTTTTGGGTAATCATTGTGTCGATACGTTGAAGAAAGAAGAGTTTCTGTTAGAGGTTCAGCAGGAGAAGTCGTACTATTCTTTTGACCGTGGAGATTGGCATTTTATTGTTTTGGATGCCTGTTTCCGTAGCGATGGCGAGCCCTATCAACGAAAGAATTTTGAGTGGACGGACGCTAATATCCCTGCTGCAGAAATGGCTTGGTTAGAAAAAGATCTTCAGTCAACCGATAAGAAGACGATTGTGTTTGCGCACCAGCGATTGGATGTCAGCAACAATCATGGAGTGAAGAACAATGCCCAGGTGCGCAAAATCTTTGAGGCATCAAAGAAAGTGCAGGTGGTCTTGCAGGGGCATTCGCACCAAAACGATCTAAAAGAAATCGGCGGTATTCATTACTGCACGCTTGTCGCCATGATCGAGGGATCGGGACCGGAGAGCAATGGCTACTCGACCATGCTCCTACATGAAGACGGCAAGATTGTCCTGAACGGATTTCGCCAGCAGAAGAGCCATGTATTTTAAGTGGCGAGGTAATTCATGGTCGGATGCGGGTAGTTGCAGTTTGCTAGGTCGACTTGTCTTTCAGTCGCTGTTCGAGCGAAGTTACCAAGTCATGGACTTGTGACAAGGTAAGTTGCAGCAAATCCTCTTTGGAGGAAATATCGAATCCTAGCAGTTGCTGCAAGAGTTGAATCCGTCCAAAAAAGATACCTCTCTCGGTTCCATTGGCTAGGCCTTCTGCTTTTCCCTCAGCATGTCCTTTTGTCAAACCTTCGGAGTGTCCTTGCCGATAGAGTCGATCGACCAGAGAGCCTGGCTCATACTGAACCGATAATAGTTCATCGACGATTTCTTGAACTTGTGTGTCAGTTAGATCCTGATTGGTGCTCATAACGTAGTTCCAGGCTGCTTGGAGCCATTGTTTGAGTGATTGACTTACTAGGGAGTCCCGCCATCTTTCAAAAATTTCTCTTAGCAAATTTATCAACTCTGGCTTGCGACTATATTTTAGCAGTTGCAAAGTTGATGTCAAAATTGGCGACGTTTCTTGTTGGTTCTCTGTCCACGTCGTCAAATCTAGAATTCTCAATTGAAAATTCAGTTGCAAGTCGAGTGTAGCAAACTGGGGGCCCAGCAATTCTGAGATATTTGTCGGTGCATTCCAGGGTGTCGTCCCATGATAGATAACTAGTGCGAAGATAGGAGTCAGTAGAGTTTTTTCGCGTTGCTGCTCTTCCCAGATTCGTAGGAGGTAAGAGAGTACCTGCAGAACGGTGTAGTGATCGGGAACACTTTTATGTTCCAGTAGTACATACAGGAAAGCCTTTTGTGATTGCGACTTTCGGCTATCGCTTTGCTTTTGGGTAGGGCAAGAGAAGAGTAAGTCTGCTCGTTTGTCTTGTAATTTACTATCGGTCCAGGAGCCAGCCTCCCAACGTATTTGCGATAGATCGAGTTGATTGACCAGTGAGGCTGGGAAGGTCCATTGAATCAAGTCGCGTACTAAGTCGACGTGCTTAAAGGCAAAGCGGAAGAATTTGTCATGGGGTGATTCGATTTGTAAGTGTCGCACCGTTGTTCTCCTTATGGTCAAACGGTTGCGACGATTTAGGTCCAGATTTGGCGATCGAGCATGCGGTAGTTGATGGCTTCGTGGAGATGTTCGACAAGGATTTTATCGGCCCCTTCGAGATCGGCGATGGTGCGCGCGACGCGAATGATTTTGTCGTGGGCTCGGGCAGAGAGTCCCATTTCGGTGACGCTATCGCGCATCAAGTCGTGACCTGCGCGGCAGAGTTGGCAGTATTGCCTGAGTTGTCGGCTGGTCATTTGCGCGTTATGCCTGGTGTTGGTGTTGGCGAATCGTTGAACTTGTCGATGTCGAGCTTCAACCACCATTGCTCTCATATCTTCGCTCGAGGTACCAGGTGTCTCGGCCGATAGTTCGCTAAAGGGTACCGCTGGAACTTCGATCTGGATATCGATGCGATCCAGCAATGGGCCGCTGATTTTACCCATGTAGTGTTCTACTTGATTGGGTGTGCAGTTACAGTTGCGTCTGGGGTCAGTCCGGTAGCCGCAGGGGCATGGGTTAAGTGCAGCGACAAGCATAAAGTCGGCGGGAAACGTGGTGCTGCGCAGTGCTCGAGAGATTGTGACCACGCGATCTTCCAGAGGTTGTCGCATCACTTCCAGGGTGCGTCGATTGAATTCGGGTAGTTCATCGAGAAACAGTACGCCGTTATGTGCCATGGAGATTTCACCTGGTGATGGAGGGCTTCCTCCTCCGACCAGTCCTGCGTCGCTAATAGTGTGATGTGGCGAGCGAAAAGGTCTTTTCGCCATCAGAGGTTGTCCATCGAGCAATCGTCCCAGCACACTGTAGATACGAGTTGTCTCAATTGATTCGCTGGCAGTAAGTTGTGGGAGAATGGTGGGGAGGCGTTTGGCAAGCATGGTCTTGCCAGATCCCGGTGGGCCGAGCATCAGTAGGTTGTGCGCGCCGGCGGCAGCGAGGCAAAGGGCGCGTTTAACCATTTCTTGACCACGTACGTCAGCGAAATCGACGTCGTAATTGGCGTAGGTATTGAAAAGGTGTTCGAGTCGTGAAGGATGCGCACCGATTGAAAGTTGACCAGAAAAGAAGCCTACTGCCTCACATAAGCTGCTGACCGGAATCACTTCGATATCTTCCACAATCGCAGCTTCTGGCGCATTTTGAGCTGGCACCAGGATACCTTTGAGTCCTGTGCGTTTAGCGGCTGCGATCGCCATCGATAAAGCTCCTTTGACGGGGCGTGTTTGTCCTTCTAAGGATAGTTCGCCGACAACAGCGTATTCCTCCAGCAGTTCCGAGTCGAATTGACCGCTGCTGGCAAGTAAGCAGAGTGATATCGGAAGATCAAACGACGCCGCTTGTTTAGGTAGCTCAGCAGGAGCAAGGTTGATGACAACTCGGCTTTGAGGCCGCACAAACCCGCTGTTGACTAGCGCGCGTTCTACTCGATGTTGGCTTTCTCGAACGGCTGCCTCGGGAAGTCCAACGAGAAGCGTCTTGGGTAGCGCGGCTGGCGAGATATCGACTTCGACGACCACCGGCATCGCCTCGATTCCCAATAGCGAAAAAGTCTGCATTTTAGCCAGCATTTAACACCCTCCTGGATTCGTACGTTATTCATGACGTATATGTTTCATAGTAACAAGTGTACGTATGAATAAATACTTTTAGTACATATGTCAAGTGGCGAGAAGCAAAACCTGGTTAGCGTTTTTGAAGCCTTTGCCGCTTGCGTCCCAAGTTGCCGTCGGGGGGCTAGGCATGCTACAACGATGACTTATCGCTGGCTTATCAAGGGAATCACGGAGGCTAGGATGGCTCGTAACAAGCTCTTTGTGCTGGATACCAACGTCATTCTGCACGACTCGCAATGCTTGTACTGTTTTCAGGAGCATGACGTCGCTATACCCATCACAGTGATCGAGGAACTGGATCACTTCAAAAAGGGGCAGAATGACATCAACTTTCATGCTCGCGAGTTTCTTCGAGGTCTCGATGAACTTACTGGAGATCTGCTGTCAGCGAACGGTTCGCCACTGGGGGACGGAAGAGGTACGGTTCGCGTGGTGATGTCGCGGCAACTCGACGAAAAAGTACGCCAAGCTTTCGTTCAAGATACTCCCGATCATCGCATCTTAAACACAGCCTTATTGCTCTCGCAAAGCGAAGCGGATCGGCCTGTGATACTGGTTTCTAAGGACACCAATATTCGAATCAAAGCGAAAGCGCTCGGTGTCGTAGCGCAGGACTTCACGACCGATAAACTGAAAAGCGTTGACACACTCTATAAAGGAAAGCGTCTTATAGAGCTCGATGATCACCAGCTGGATGGCTTTTTTTCGGGAGACAATAGTCCTTCACTTGTCGACCTGCCCGCTGTCGAGTCGCCCCTTGCCAACGAGAGTTTTGTATTGCGTTCCTCGGCTCGATCGATCTTGGCGACCTACAAGAGCCAGAGTAAACGCTTTGTTCGAATCGAGAAAGCCAAATACTATGGCATCTCACCGAGAAATGCCGAACAATCATTCGCTCTACATGCGTTGACCGATGATTCAATTCGTCTAGTGACTTTAGCAGGACGAGCTGGTACCGGTAAAACTCTACTCGCCTTGGCCGCCGCGCTGGAAAGCAGACGCAATTACCGACAGATCCTGTTGGCTCGTCCCGTCGTCCCCTTAAGCAACAAAGATATTGGCTTTCTCCCTGGGGATATTCATGCGAAACTCGATCCTTACATGCAACCGCTCTATGACAATCTCACCGTGATCAAAGGGCAATTCGATGAGAATGATTCGGAGAGAAAGAAAATCCAGCAGATGCTTGAAACAGAGAAGTTGCTGATCAGCCCTCTGGCGTACATTCGCGGTAGAAGTCTTCAAAAAATCTTCTTTATCGTCGACGAGGCTCAGAACCTTACGCCGCACGAGATCAAAACAATCATCACTCGCGCCGGCGAAGGAACGAAGATCGTATTTACAGGAGATATTCGGCAGATCGATCATCCGTATCTCGATAGTCTCTCTAATGGCTTGAGCTATCTGATTAATCGTATGATGGGGCAACCGATTTACTCGCACATCACTCTGGAAAAGGGAGAGCGGTCGCTGCTGGCGGATCTCGCCGCAGAATTGCTGTGACAATTACCAGAGAAGATGTATGGCTTAGTTGTCGCGAGAGCAACAATTACTTCGTTTCCTGAAGAAACAGCTTCTTCGCATCTACGGTAAAAAGCTCCAAGTCGGGCTTGTACTCAGCGTTGCCCTGTACGATGACGACTTGGTCTTTTTTGAGGCCTAGGATCTTTGCAGCGCTGAAGGGAAAAAGGTTTCCTTGTTCATCTAGGAGACGAACCAGCGCCATCGGCGCGTCCTTTGCGCGGCGTTTGCAAAACGGGCAATTATCCGCATCGTGTCCCGGTTCGCCTTCATGGCTCTCCGCTGGAATTTCGGTGATCGTAAAAATCGACTTATTACCTTCAAACGGATCAAAGTCACCGGCTGCAATTTTGCCGCGAATGGTGATACTTGGATTATCGGCTAAGTGCTCTTTGGCTTCAGCAAACGTTTGTAATTCCGATGGCTTTTCTGTTGCCAGTACCACTTTTCGAACGGCTGCGAATTGAGTGACTTCGGAGGAGTCGCAGCCCACGATTCCTACAGTGGTTCCCACGATTGCGATTCCAAGCAGTGTTGCGTAAGAAAAAATTCGCATCGAAGTATTTCCTGTGACTTGTGCTTTACAGCGGAGAGTGGGCATCGTACTGGGCTGCTGCAGAAATCATTTAACAAAACGATTTCTGCAGCCGTTGATGGTTTCAGGATCTATGGGGAATCTCGCAGCATTATTCTACTTTGGCGACTTTGCGCAAAACTTCCATCGCCTTGTCAATTTGCTCAGAAACAGAACTGTACTTGACTTCCTCTTTTCCATGCATGCCTTCATCGATCTTTCCGAAGGCCTCCATCAACGCATCTGCAGACTTGGTCAATTCAGCTTGATCCGCTTCGGATAAAGAGGCCTTAGTGCCAGCAGCCGGAAGTCCTTCAATTAAGTGCCCTATTTCGTGGAGTGGATCATGAGCTTTTTCAGTATCGTTAGCAGCAAGCGCGTCGGCAATGGTCTTGCGGAACTCATCGATTTCTTTGACGGTGTCTGCCAAGCTCAAATTGGAGTGATCGTGATCGTGCGCATCACCCTTCTCGCCAGCATGGTCGTGCGAGTCAGCGTTTTGGGTGTTCTTAGCAGGAGAAGTCTTAGCTGCAGGAGCATCGCATCCTGCCAACACCAAACCTGTGA
>JBEGUT010000194.1:0-7149 GCA_041178745.1 Planctomycetota bacterium
GACCAACCCTTCGACGCAAAGAAAAAAGAAATTAGGAAAAGTGATAAGCGAACCAAGGAATCAACGCGAAAGAGCATTGCAAACCACCTTCTAACAAAAACTAATCTTTGTGCCTGCGAGTTACCTCTGCCAGCAATTCAAGACAACTTGTATTTTGTGCACCAGACAGGGCTTGTAAGTTTGGCCCCGCGAATCGCGCCTTATAATACTATCTTCCCCATTTCACTGCCTCCTGTGACCCAGGGATCTTCCAAAAAAATCCCCCCTTTAATGAACTTAAAAGAGAAGCCCATGGTTGCTATCCGTTCCTTGGTCCGTAGCTCCCGATTCAACCCCAAAAGACTATCTCGCAAAGCCTAATGCCCAAAAGGCGTTGGCTAGCAACGCAATCCACGACTATGGGGGACTAGGGCATTACGATAGAATCGGTTAGAAAAATCGGCTGGGAAAACTGAGATCTTTTTTCGGCCCAAACAATAAACTTTTGAGGTCCATGACAATGTCTCTCGACCGACGCAGGTGGTTGCAGGCTCTCTCGGCTCTCGGTATCGGGTCACTCTCATTTCAACGCTGCTTGGCCTCCCAAGCAGCAGCGGCTAACGTTGTTACCCGCGAGATGGTAGCCGAAGCTGCTTGGATTACTCAACTGGACCTATCTGATCAGCAACAAGAGGAACTTGCGAAGAGCCTCCAGCAACAGGTGGACAATCAGAAACAAGTTCGCAATGTTGCCATTGATGCGGATATACCGCCCGCGATGGTCTTTCGTCCTCATGATCTATTGATTCCAAAGGACGATGCTCGCTCGGGGGCCTCCGCAACGATCAATGCCTCTGAAACGAAAGACAGCATCTCTGTAAAAACAACATCTCCAGCCACTCCTTCCCCGGAAAGAATCAACGAAGAAAATATCGCCTTTGCTTCCATCACTCAACTTGGACAATGGCTGCGAAATGGGAAAGTAACAAGCGTCGATCTTACGAAACTTTACTTGAGGCGTATCAGCCGCTTCGATACCGTTCTTCAGGCTGTCGTCCATCGACTCGATGATCACGCACTTTCGACGGCTGCCGAAGCAGATCGCGAATTATCTGCGGGTAAAGATCGCGGACCACTGCACGGGATCCCCTATGGCGCAAAAGATCTCATTGCCATTCCACCCTGGCCTACCACTTGGGGTGCCCCCGCTTATCGCGATCAGGTGCGTTCGCAGCCAGCGACGGTAGCAGAAAAACTCCAATCCGCAGGAGCGATCTTAATCGCCAAGTTATCGCTTGGTGCATTAGCGATGGGAGATGAATGGTTTGCGGGCACTACGCGCAATCCATGGAATCCTAAGCAAGGTAGTAGTGGTTCTTCTGCAGGCTCAGCCTCAGCGGTTGCTGCTGGACTATGCGGATTCGCAATTGGAAGCGAAACTCTGGGCAGCATTATCTCGCCTTGTCGACGCTGTCATGTTACCGGCCTCCGACCAACCTTCGGTCGTGTATCAAGAGCTGGCTGCATGACACTTTCATGGAGCATGGACAAGATCGGCCCCATTGCAAGAACGGCAGAGGACTGCGCCGTAGTTCTTGCCGCCATCATGGGTCACGATCCTAAAGATCCTTCAACTTACCCAAGTAGCTTCAACTATCCATTCGAGAAACCGGTTGAAAAGTGGCGAATTGCTACCGTTGAAAATCAGCTAACTGATGGTGAGAAGCAATGTGTCGACGCCCTTCGAACAGCCGGCGCAGAGATTGTAAGTAAGAAGTTACCTGATCGATTTCCGCTGGGTGCCATGCTAACAGCACTCGATGTCGAATGTGCTACAAGTTTTGATGACTTGATTCGTACCGATAAGATAAGGGGACTTGGAGCGTGGCCGAATATCTTCCGCGAAGGGCAATTCGTTCCGGCGGTCCATTATCTGCGTTGTAGTCGTTTGCGAACGGAATTGGTGCGCGAAGCAGAAGACTTTTACCAGAGTTTCGATGTGATGATCGGTGGCGACGATTTATTGCTTACGAACCTCACGGGCCATCCCAGCATGATTGTTACCATAGGCCAAATGCCGGGAACCCCGCATCCTAAACCTTGGCCAGTCAAGCTTACGGCTCGGTATTGGGGAGAAGATCGGCTGACTTCCTTGGCCGCGTGGCTACAACAAAAAATACCGCAAAACCCTCTTATTCCTGTTGGCTTTGGGGGACCAAATTGAGATTGCGGTCTGACACCGAGCCAAACTTAACTCCCAATTACATAGTAACTCTTCGGGTTGACTCCTCGAAAAATAGTACCCTTGCCCCTACAATCTCCGGTTAAGTTGACTTTTTACTATTGCTCCGAATGGACACTGTTTATGCGACTGATCGGTACGCTCGAAGGAAGGCCACGGGCGGAGTTATTTGTAGCTTATCTCTACTCTCAGCGAATACGTACCGTAGTTGAACCGCAAGCGGGAGCCTCTGACGTTTTCGAGATATGGGTTTGCGACGAAGACCAAGTCCCCAAAGCTCGCCACGAATTCGAACAGTACCGTGCTGCAAACGACCTTAAGATCTATGAGGAAAGCCTAAAAAAGGCAGAAGACATAGTTCGTCAAGAAACGCGACAGAAACAAACTGCTGCTAAGAATATCAAAAAAGTTACTTATCGAACTCAAGTCAACAGCGGATGGCCACCTCCCATCACTCTGACTCTTGTAATCATCTCTACGATCGTTTCCCTGATTAGCAACTTCGGTGATCCAGGCGCCAATAACAGTCTTGGCAAAACGCTTGTCAAAGAAATGCTCTTCGTCGATCAAAACGATTATATTGCGGAAGCAGAAAAGGTTGGCAAAGAGAACGTTGATCCGGCGATCAGTCTCAAGAAAGGTCAGTTATGGCGTGCTGTAACTCCCGTTTTCCTACATTTGCATGCCATGCATTTATTGTTCAATATGCTCGCGGTAATTCAGTTAGGGAGACTAATAGAACGCATGGAAGGTCCGTGGCGTTATGGACTCATCATTCTATTGACGGCAATCATCCCTAACTTGCTACAAGGACTAATGCCCGAACAGTATTTTGGAAATCCGATTTTTGCCGGCATGTCAGGAATTGCGTTCGGCTTGTTTGGTTTTCTCTGGGTCAAAACGTCCCTGCGGCCGGAATTTGGTATGGCCATGCCAACATCATCAGTCATCTTGATGTTGGCTTGGCTTGTAATGGGATTCACCGGCGCGCTCGGACCTATAGCCAATCTCGCCCACCTGGGAGGCCTGCTAACCGGTATGTTTTTCGCCTGGGTCTCTGTACAACTAAATTCTCGATAGCAGTCTATGGCTTCGCAGCCTGAGTCCTTCGCAGCCTCGGTCCACTATTACAGTCCCAGTGTGAAAGGCCGAGAGATCCGCAAAAATGCCCATTACAAAACGGTAATGGGCCGATAGGGGAGACATATAAATGGGAGTACTAAGCTCGGCCAACCAATCAGAAACCTCAATGGCGTAAGCGTGGCGGTATCATCCCGAGTCGAAGGATGACGCAAGCCCGAGATCACAACTAAGACCAGCATCAAAATAAATACTGCTTGTTGTGAGTAAATCATAAATCCAATTGCCAACAACAGAAACAATCTGGCAATCCACACGCTCTTCGGTCCAACCAATCCGAATGTAACGTGACCACCATCAAGCTGTCCCATCGGCACCATATTCAATCCAGTGACCAACAGGCCCGTCCATCCCGCCATGAGCCATGGATTGATTTCACTGTTAATGCTCGGCAAACTACTCGCCCCACCTTCCCGAAAGAAATCGGCGATCCACTGAATCACCAAAGGATGCCCTATAGCAAAACCGTTCTCCGACAGTGGAGATCGATTGGTCGGAGTCATTACACCAATAATCAAGATTGGTAACGCTACGGCTAAGCCTGCAAGAGGGCCGGCAATCCCAATGTCAAATACTTCCCGACGATCCGCTTGCCGACCATCCATACCAATCACCGCTCCGAATGTTCCAAGCGGCGAAAGCGGCATCGGTAAAAAAAGTGGAGGAGTCGCCGGAACTTTGTACTTCAATGTCATGAGGTAATGCCCCATTTCATGTGCAAGTAAAATACTCAGTGTCGCAATCGTATAAATAAGCCCATCGCTCCAGTGAGCAAGAATCACTTGCCTAGCGGGCATCAGACTTCCCCAGTACTGCGACACTGTCAGCGGCGCAATTGGCAACCAATTTGATACTCCTGCCCAGAACATCGTGAGGGCTGTAAGAAAAAAGAGGATGATCGCGGTCCGCCATCCAAATCTTAATCGACGCCGTGGAATCACCGCCCGCTCCAAAGAGTCAAGCGACGATAGCTCGTCGATTTGTTCCGCTTTGTGGTCATTAAGATTTGTTGACATTCGTATTCACTTGTCGCCGCACCGTGGTAAGTAGATCGCTTAAAACTGAACTCTATCTCGGAACACATTCACTCAAACGGGCGATTCGATAACTTTATCAAATTATTTTTCATCGTCTCGCGTCAAGTCTCCCAACCCCACCAAAGCAAGCAACTTTAAAGCATTGGTAGTTGGTGTAGCACCTGGACGCATTCGATAATCAAAAACCATCCGCCGCTCGCCATCCTTTTGCTCAAAGGATTCTCGAAAATGGACGACCTCGCAGCGATCGACCAACTTGCTATGGGATACCAAATCGAGGTCATGTGTTGTCACCGCCCCAAATGCATGATTTCCTAACAACGTACTTAGGACGTGCCCGACTGCAATGTGGCGTTCTCGACTGTTGGTACCCTGCATGATTTCGTCAAGCAGAAACAAGACTCGATACGACGAGGAGTTTTTATATTCCTCGCTGATATCCACTACCGACCTGAGCCTTCTTAGCTCTGCCATGAAATAGGATATTCCCTGATCAAGGCTATCTCGGATTCGAATGCTCGTAGCCAATACGATCGGTGGCATTTCCAATCGTTGAGCGCATACTGGCGAACCCGTTCGCGCAAGTAGGATGTTAATGCCCAAAGCCCGCAAAAAAGTACTCTTCCCAGACATATTCGAGCCGGTGATCATCCACAACGGTTTGTCTTCCGTAAACTCTATGTCGTTGCAAACACGTTGATGATTCCTGAGCAACGGGTGCCCTAATCCCTTCGCCGAAAGAATGGGGCGATTGTCGTCCCGAAAGCTAGGTTGGCACCAGTCAGGATGCTCGAATGGAACCGTAGCAAGAGAACAGAGAACTTCAAATTTCGCCAGCGCTGAAAACCAACCTGGCGCATCTTTCCCATACTGGATCTTCCAGCGTTCCAATAACTCAATCGATCTGAAATCCCACGCGCAAAGTACTTGCAACATCAAGTAGGGAACAAAAAACAAAGGATTATGGCGAATCGCGGAGAATCGCACACGCCAATCCAAACTCGCCAACGCCTTTAACGCGTTGCTTTCATCTTCGATTTGATGCTTCATCTCGGCCACCATGACGGGGAGACTCTCATCACCGACGGTGTGCGTGCCCTGCGTCATCAAACGAACTAACTCCTGATATTTCGCGATTTCCTGATGTCGTGAAGAAATGCTTTGAAAAATCTCATGCAAGAAAGATCCATATCCCACACTCACGATCACATTAAGAATGATTCCACCTACAATAACCGACAGGGACCATTCCAGCGGCACAGACTGGCCAATTGCTCTCCCGCTATACAACATAGCGATTCCAGTGATGATGGTAACCAAACCAAGCCAGCTCATCGTTCTTAAAAACGGCCGCCGTCCCAACCATGTAGGCCCCGTTGCCCAAGCTAGAAACTTATCAGGAGAAGCTGTACCCGAAGCTACCTCAGCACTAAGACTGTAAACCTTCTCTCTTAATTCATTTTGCTGAGAATAAAACCGCACTGCAGCCTGTCTCTTTCGAATCTCAGAAACATCGGGCGGTTGAATGATCCACTGCAAAAGAAGATTCCGAGAAGGCTGCGTTTCCGCAAAACAAAGCCAATGCATGAGCGATGCCCGACCAGTCACATCCAAATCATCACCCGTCGCAAGATCACGATCTGTTAATTTTGCATCATAAAATGGAAATGAATCCCATTCCCTCGCTAGCCTCGCTTGTAATCTCTGAAACAAAGCCGCGCGCTGATCGTATCCCCAAAGTGATAATCGCACCATTTCGTGCAAGGTTATAACAACCAAAAACAGACCGGCAGAGATCCATCCCGCTATGACCCACCTGAAGCCCGATGGAGAAATCGTATAACCGTATAACAGCAGCGCTAATGCAAAAAAGAACAAGCTGACTCTCAGTTTGCTCAACAGTCGATCTTGCTTCTCTAACTCAGAACGACTGTCCTGGATTGCTTTTAATCGTTGCGCGTAATGGGATTGAGCTTCCAGAAAATTATTCTTTCTTTAAAGAGAGCATGTATTCGACAATATCCACCAATCCCTGTTCATCGAAATTGTGATGCAAATTCTCAGGCATCAACGACTTCTCTTGCTTTTTGAACTCAAGCACTTCGTCGCGAGGATACTTCCTCTCGATTCCTTGAGCATCCTTTAAAATGATCTCTTCCTCGGTTTGACTTACAAGTAATCCAGTTCCCACTTCGCCACTATCCGTTTGAACGGCAAATGACTCGTAATTGTGACTGATACCAGCACTCGGATCCAGAATCGCAACCAGCATCGCCTCTCGAGTCAACTTGCTTCCAATTTCCGAAAGATCAGGGCCAACCCCCTTACCTACTCCGCGAACGACGTGACAGTTCGAACAAGTTGCAACACCCACAAACAATTTCTTCCCTCCCTCGGCATTTCCTGCTCGCTTCGCAAGTTCGTCGATGGGTGGAAGAGGTTTCTGGTCTTTGCTCATCGGCAAAGGAAATAAATCCTTAGCTGCTTCCGCAATCGCTTTGTCGGAACTATTTCGAATGCTAGAAGCAACTAACGATTTAGCATCTCCACGCAACTTGCCACCCTTAGCCAATTCAATCAATACCTTCTGTCCCGCTGGACTGCGTGACAAACTCAGGGCGGCTGTTGCTGCTAAACCAGGTGCAACCTTAGGATTCTCCACCAATGGGGCAAATAGGTCGAGTAGTTCCGAGCGATTGGTCAAACCGATTCTCTGCAGCAATTTATTTGCTTCATTGTTTTCTAAATTCT
>JBEGUT010000195.1:0-7140 GCA_041178745.1 Planctomycetota bacterium
ATCTGGTGGCAAGATCGAGCCGCAACAAGGTGATTTACTAATTCTGCCAGATGCTTATTGGGGAAAAACAACAGTCTGGAAAGCTGCTGCAAAGGCTCGAGAACAGGGAGCGAAGGTGGCGATTGTTTTGTATGATCTCATCCCTCTAACACATCCTGAATTTGTGGGAAATCGGCGTCACCAAAACTTTAAGCTCTATCTGAGAAATGTATTGCGTAGTGCGGAAATCGTCATGACGATTTCCGATACAGTTCGCCAACAAGTAGTAGACCTTCTGGACGAATACTGCGACGCGGCTACCCAACCTCCACTCGTTCGAGCCTTTACGCTAGGTGCAGAATTCAAAGAACGTTCTAGCGAAATTCGATCGGAGATCGAATCGTTATTTACACCCGTTATCGATTCAAACCCCTACCTGATGGTCGCTACATTCGACCCCAGAAAAAACCATCCGTTTCTCCTTGATACCTTCGATCGTCTGTGGGCAAAAGGATCCTCCGAGAAACTATGTTTTATCGGTCGTGTTGGAAGCTTGTGCAATAATCTCATGAATCGAATTGATAAGCATCCAGAAAAAAATAAAAAGCTGTTCGTCTTCCACGATATTCAGGATGGAGAACTACAGCATTGCTACCGCTATTCCAAAGGAGTCATCTCTCCATCGATTGTAGAAGGGTTTGGCCTGCCAATCATTGAGTCACTCTGGCACAACAAAAGAACATTAGTCAGTAACACTCCGATTCACCGAGAAGTAGGTGGTCAGCTATGCGAGTATTTTTCTCTCGATGATAAAGATAGCTTGGTAACGTTGCTGCAATCTTCGAGTCCATCCCCCCACACAAACATAGGCTCTTACCAAATCCCTACTTGGAGCGATTCAGCCAAAGCCTTCATGGAGAGCTGTCTAATGCTCTTTGAGAAACCTGTAAGCTCTTCATCAAGGAAAGCAGCATGAGTTCGGTTGCCATTATCACAGGAATAGGTGGACAAGATGGCCGCTACCTTGCTGAACTTTTGCTGCAAAAAGGTTACCGCGTTCACGGAGTTATTCGGCCAGGAGGCGCTTCGGCACAAGCCATTGCGGAAGGGATCAAAAACTCAAATTCGGCAGATATTATAGATTCACACTCTCCCAGACTGCAAATTCATGCGATTGATTTACTTAATCAAAATCAGCTTCGCGCATTGATCGAAGAGACACAACCGAAGGAATACTATAACTTGGCAGCGATGAGTTGTGTTCCCAAAAGCTGGGACGCCCCAATCGGCTGCGTTGAAACGAACAGCTTAGCCACCGCTCACGCTTTGGAAATCATCCGCTTGGTCGATCCCTCGATTCGTTTCTGCCAAGCCGGAAGCAGTGAAATGTTCGGCCGCCCCATCACTTCACCTCAATCAGAATTGACACCGTTTAGGCCGCGAAATCCTTACGCTTCAAGTAAGGTAATGTCTCACCATCTGACTTGTAACTTTCGCGAACAATATCGACTCTTTGCCTGTAACACCATCCTCTTCAATCACGAGTCACCCAGACGCTCTCTAGACTTTGTCAGCCGCAAAATCACAACTGCCGTAGCGCGAATTAAACTTGGACTGCAGACCGAACTGCGCATGGGTAACCTAGAAGCGGAACGCGACTGGGGATTCGCGGGGGACTATGTCGAAGCGATGTGGCTCGCGATGCAACAGGATAAACCTGATGATTTTGTTATTGGAACCGGCATCGCGCGTAAGGTAGCCGATATGGTTCAGTTCGCGTTTGCTTGTGCGGAACTCGATCCAGAAAAGCACGTCTTCGTCGACCCTGCCTTCCATCGCCCCGAACATGGCTGCAAATTGGTAGCTGATCCTTCCAAAGCCAATCGCGCACTGGACTGGCAACCCAAAATTTCATTTCAAGAAATGCTCAAAATGATGGTCGCTGCGGATATCGAAAGGACCGAACAACAACTTGCCGAGCCCTTAAAGAAATCGCTTGATCGTCTTGCGGCTTAAGAAACCATTTGAGCCAAATCGATTTTGATCCAACTCAGGAATTTAGTTGAATGCGGAATTTTTCGAGAGCCTTGAAAGTCGCTATCGGTTACTGGCCTTCGCTAGTGCTCGCTACAGTTTGTTCAATTGGCGTCGCTGCCATTTGGGGCGGAAACATCAGCGCGCTGCTTCCCGTAATGGAAGTGACACTCTCTGGTAAATCATTACAAGACTGGAACAACGAAAACATCACTTTGGCAGATCGCAATGTCCAACAAATCAATCAGGAATTAACTGGCTTCGAACGCGATCAACTGACCGATAAGCAACAACATCGCGTCAATGAGCTGGAAACAAAACTTCAGGCCGAAAGCGCTGCATTGACAGCGTCCAAGTCGATCAAACCTTGGCTGGACGATTTCGCACCTAAAGATCCGTTCAACACAGTTGTCTTGGTGATGAGCATACTACTTTTGACAACAGTGATCAAAAGCGGTTTAGTGGTAGCCAACGAATGGCTCGTAGCCCGGGTATCCAATAATATCTCACGCGATATCCGTTTACAAATATTCGATCGCGCGCTGGATCTCGACAAAGCTTCGTTTCAAAAAACCGGCACTAGTGGTTTCGCAGCTCAGATCATCTTTACTGCTGATACGCTGGCCCGTGGTTTAGCAAACTTTCTGGGAGGCGCGATCCGCGAACCACTCCGAATCGTCGCTTGCCTTGTCGGTGCTGGCATGATCTGCTGGAGACTACTGCTCCTGTCGATGGTCATCGCCCCCTTAGCCGGTTTTTTCATCTATTGGATCGGACGCAAATTGAGAAAAGTATCCTCTCGAATTCTGTCGAAGTCCGCCGGCTTGCACGATGTGATGCTCGAAGCTCTAGGCAATCTACAAACAGTACAGGCTTACACACGCGAAGATGATGAACGCTTGCGTTTCCGTACAACCGCCAATGAAATGAACCATCACTCGATGCGGGTCGTTTTTTACACGACCTTATCCAAGCCGGTCATTGAAATCTTTGGTCTGGGAATGATTACCATCACCATGCTCGGAGGCGCCTACCTCATTCTCAACCGCGAAACTCATATCCTTGGGATTCCGATTTGTGATCGACCTCTCAGCGCTCCTGCGATGCTCATCTTCTTCGGGCTGCTGGTGGGTGCCAGCGATCCCCTACGTAAAATGGGTGCCGTTCTGCAATCGATCAACGCCGGCATGATCGCAGCCGACAATCTGTACCCCTTGCTCGATGCACCGAGCCAAGTGAAAGATCCGGTATCACCCAAAACCTGCAATAAACCCCACCAAGTCCTACGCGTTAATAATGTCCACTTCGGTTACCATGCAGGCCGGGAGATCCTTCGCAATGTCTCTCTCGATATCCCGTTTGGTGAAACCGTTTGTATCGTAGGTGCCAATGGAACTGGCAAGTCTACTATCATCCAACTTGTCTGCCGCTTCTATGATCCTCATGCGGGCTCACTGCAACTGGACCATGTGGACTTGCGCGACATGACTCTCAAAGATCTCCGCACTCGCATCGCGTTGGTCACCCAAAGCACGGAACTTTTCAACCGAAGTGTGATGGAAAATATTCTCTATGGTAATCCAGAAGCGACACAGGAAGATGCGATCGAAGCCGCTGTGATGGCTCACGCCGACGAATTCATTCGCAACCAACTTAAAGATGGTTATAACACCGTTGTCGGTACCGGAGGACAATTCCTCAGCGGAGGTCAGCGGCAACGTATCGCGCTGGCTCGCGCTTTGTTGCGAAAACCCGAAATCCTCATTCTCGATGAATCGACAAGTCAGATCGATATGACTAGTGAATTGCTGATCCGGGAAAGCCTCGGGAAACTTCGCGGCCGACAAACCATCTTGATCATCACCCATCGAGAGGCGTTGCTGGAGTTAGCCGATAGAATCTATGAAATGCAGGATGGACAACTGGTTCCCAAACCAAGCTATTATCAAAGAGCAGCTTAATTCAGCGTCTTGAGAAAGATCCTCATGGCTTACGCCACCAGAAAGACTTCTCTTCCAGCTTGTGAATGTCGACCTACGAGCCAATGATAGACTTGTCAGGCTTAGCCATGCGAGCCACGGCCTACACGACCTAAAAGACAATTTAAATGTAAACCGGCCACTGCCGCTCGAGCCCGCCAACCTGCTCCCTCAGCGGCCGCGATGAGCCCCTCGAGAATCTCGCGATACGCAGGCAATTCGTGAGAACCAACGTCCCATCCAGCCCGATAGTAAGATTCATAGGCGGCGGCTGGCTCTCCCGCCTTCATCTCAGCATCTCCCTTGCTCATCCAGTAACGACGAATCTCGCTACGACCCTCTCTCAATGGACTAAACCATAACAGCTTCAAGTAATCGTTCTGCTTCATCGACTCCGGAAGAAGGTCGTAGTAGTGATACAACCGCGCGGCACTAAACTTCCTGAATCGCTCATCATACCAGTGCGTGCGTACCGTGATCGATTGATCGGAAAACACGGAGGTAAAGCAGCCCTGGAAATAACATTCGATCGCTTCCTCCAGTCGCCCAGACCGCTCTAAACTCCATCCCAAGACATCAAAGGCCCAGCCCAAATCGGCTCTCGTACTTACCAGTCGCTTTGCTAATTGGGCTGCTTCGTCCCAATTCTGGTAACGGGACAAATCCTCCTGCAAGGAAAGCAATTCACACAACTCTTGCCTACGCGACTGGGGAACCTCGTTAGCATCAAATATCCAGCGAACCATATCCGGTTCCCAGTTGATCTGAAATCGCCGCGCGATGCCAGGCTCGGCTTTTGCCCGCAGCGGCCATTCGATCGCCGCAATCATCTGCTCAAAAATGACAGCCGGACTACTAGCCAAAAAAGCACCCAGGGCTTGCTCAATCTGCACATGCCCACTCGGTCGATCGCTTTCCTCGAATACCTGACGCTGCGCCGACTTGGAATCCATCGCCCTCACCACAGCCGACGGCTCGACGCCTTCTACCATTAACCCCAACTGTTCACAGGCCCACTGCCACAACGTCGACTCCCCCTTGGCTCTTCCCGAAACGAGACTACTGGCATACGCCGCAGAAGGACTTGATACCCGCGTACAATCCAAAGCGATCGATTCGCTGATCCGCTTGCCAAATGGCAGCCAATCTCCACCTCCATGATACCAATGCAAAACTTCTGATAAACGATTATCGCTTCCCACTCTCCAGCAAAGCCAATCGCCATATCGATTGCTGATCACCGGAATTGTGTCGGGCAACATAAAGCCAGCCCAGATACAATCGGGAGAATCTACCAGCAACTCTTCAGGGGGCAACGGATTCTGGAATTCACCACCATGCGCAGGGTGCCACCAACCCCCATCGAACCAAGCGATGCTTTCAGAATCGAGCGTTAAGCTGAATCGCTCTCCAACACGATCCGACCAACGCTCTGTCATTAATCCAATTCCACGACGGTTGCTGGTCAACATGAAAAAGCCGCTAATTATCGATGCCTGAAGTGATGAAGATTCAGCTCAACCACGATCGGGCTAACCTGAATTAACTTCTTGAACCGTAGCATGCCCCAGACGAGACAAATGGGGGAAGATAACGCCGCAGTTCGCTTCATCCTTCTCAGCGTGATAGTGGTAACGATTATAATGCCTGTTGCTGCTTGACAACGGGCGATGCTTCTATTTTTGACCAGATTCCCGATCGATCGACGACCGCTATAGCTCGGTTGCCTCGCATCTCGCTGACAGCTACTTTCACAATCGTCCAACCAAGACGACTCGATGCGACGAGTTCTATGGATAAAAGTTACTCCTGGAACCGCTCGTACAAGTCTCCCCGACTATTGAACTCCAAAGGGGCGGGCTCGCACAAAACCTGTAAGTCAGGTCGTGACTTCGCCTCAGAATAGTAAACTTCACTGCACTCCACTTCATTGAGTCGCAAAGTATCGGGAATCCATTGCACGGTAACCTCCGGTGCAGGCGTCAACCCTGCCATACCAACCGCAGCTGCAATCGCATCGCGATCGTTGTCAAAAGCGATCGGTACCATCGCCGCAGTCACATGACCGGCCGTCAAACAGTTGATCTTGGTCGTTTCCAAATCCATCCCATCAATCACCCGCTGGTGACAAAGCTCGGACATTCCGATTCCCGTCGCGTTGCCATGAGTTGCCTCGGTAAGTCCACGAACATAGATGTTATGGATTCGAGGCGTCTCATCCCCAGTCGCAGCATGATCGTTGAACTTTCGACCAACGACATTGGTATCCATTCCCGATCCACTGATATCCTTGCCGATACGATCCACGATCAACACTTCACAATCCGCAAATGGAAGTTTTGGAAGCCATGTCCGTACGCGTTTCAGCAGCTCGGCCTCTTCGATTTCAATTCGATCAGGAGAACATGCCACAATGTCAGCCGTCTGCTCATCACCGTTTTCCAAAATCCCTAGCCCCCCCACGATTCGGCAGCGAGATACCACTTCGCGAGCGACTGCACGAACAATTTGATCGAAGGAATATTTCATGATCGCACGATGGTAGACTTCCGCACCATGCGTCTTCCCTAATCCGATCAACATCATCTTCATCAGACCACTTTCGATACTCCCAGCAAATCTTGTATGCGGCTTGACTCGATTAACGACCAAAACGTGATCTGCTTGATAAGCGTGGCGATCAAAATGAACGGGAAATCCCTCTGACGCCTGGCAAACAACGACCGTCTCCATCGACGAACGAATTTCACAACCCAATGATTGCTCGGTCATCCCAAGTCGTCCCAACAACGCTTTCTGCCCCTCGGCCGTTGCCCCGCCATGACTCCCCATCGCTGGCACCACATAGGGAACAGCTCCCGCTGCTCGTAAAGTGTCAACCGCCGCTCGGATAATAACGGCAATGTTCGCAATTCCGCGGCTACCCGCCGTTATGGCCACAGATTCTCCCGGCGCAATTCGTGCCACGATTCCCTGACTATGCAACTGCTCGGCAACGCGACTTGGAATGTCCTGAACCGTAGGAGCAGGAAAACGCTGGCGAATACGAAAAAATCGGGGGAGAGAATTCATACAAAAATCCTGGGCAAACCGAAAGAAAGCGGAATTCTACCGCATCCACCAAAACGGGAATCCAATGGCATTTGCC
>JBEGUT010000196.1:0-7064 GCA_041178745.1 Planctomycetota bacterium
CTCCCAATACCAGCGGTTGATTACTATTTAAAACTCACTGAACCGCTCGGGTTTCAATCCTCCAATCGGAAGATGGAACTTGGCTTATCGACCGAAGATCTCGCAATTTATCATGAACTGATGAACTGCGCAGGTCTTTCCATGGATAAACGCACAGTCGTCATCAATAACGGAGGGGCCTTTGGAGGAGCGAAACTTTGGCCTCAAGATCATGTGCGTCAACTAGCAAGCAAACTAGTTGAGCAGAACGATATTCAAGTACTGCTACATTGTGGTCCTGATGAGCGAGAAGCTGCCAATTTGATCGCCCATCAATTAAATCATCCCGCTGTAAAATCGATGGGCTCAATGCCATCGCTTCCCATGGGTTTGAGCAAGGCGGTTCTTGGCAGCGCTGATGTAGTGATCAGCACCGATAGTGGACCTCGGCATATCGCCATCGCATTTGACCGGCCGGTAATTTCGCTTTTTGGCCCAACCGATGTCGCCTGGACGACCACCTACAACCAACCGGAATCGGCCTTAAGTGAACCTGTCTCTTGCGCTCCGTGTTGGAAGAGAACATGTCCACTCGGACACCATAGCTGCATGGTGAATTTATCCGTTGAAAGAGTCTACACTGCTGCTTTAAAGAGGCTCATGCAGAATCAATCACAAGCTTCTCCAAAGCCATTACCAAAAGCGGCTTGAACTTCTCTCGATCATCTCACCGTTTACGAGATCCTCTGTTACTCCTCAAGCAATACGGGGCGAATCTTCTCCAGCAATCCGCTACCGTGATCGTAAAGCAAAGCGAGTTGATTACCCAGATGTGCCGCCATATTGGAATCCACCAATTGGTTCGAATCGGCTGCACTCATTTGCATCAACAATCTCACTTCGCAGTCGTTCATCGTGTTACGCGAAAGCCAGCGGGAAGCGGTCGAGACACTATCGGCCCAGATCCATGCATGTATTCCGACCGATGGGCCATCTCGTACAATTTTGGAAAAAGCCTTTTCCAAATTCTGATCGTCGTCACTTCCGAAAGAAAACTCTTCGCTTCGCTTTAGGTTACGAAATCGATCCAGCTGCCAAACCATCAACCAGATGGCATTCCAATTCTCTGACTGTGTGCTTTGCCGCTGATCGATCATAGCCGCAAGATCACGAACAACCTGTTCTGCGGATCGAGTGTCGTGAACTTCGATTTGGGGCGAGTACTTTTTAAGGCCTTCGATAAACTGATCGCTGCCGGAATCGTTGGGCCTTCCTCCGTTAAGCACTTTCCATTGCACTGCAGGTCTCCCCATTTTCTGGGCTAGCCTCGCTTGGCTGCGAATAGCTAATTCCGTTAGTCGGCTCGCTAATCGCGAATCGTTACCGACCATTAGAACATTCCGCCCCGGTTGGCTGGTTCGCTGAAATCCGATCGCAGGGCGAATCGCTACTGCTTCACCGAGCAATATCACTTCTCCTTGTCGCCCCGTATGTTTCAACGATACTTCGATCGTATTATCGATATCGTCCGTTGTCCAAACAGCAGGCTTATGTCCTTCAAAGACAATCGTCCTTTCGAGTCGATTCGTCGTAGGATCATAATTAATAGGACTAGGATGCATTTGCTTGATCCATTCCCGCTGCTCAGACGTCCCAACCCAAGCAATTTGCAACGGCTGATTACCTTCGATTCTACCACCCGCGTTGTTATAGATGGCTTGACCTGCATAGCTCAGACGAGCCGCGGCCAGGTTATCATCACTTAATATCACTGCGGCATCCGCTTCATCGCACTGCAGAGCGATGCGAACGCCCATTTGTCCAAGTGTCGTTCGGGGTAACGAGTAGGCACCTGCCAGCGTTTGCGATGCCAGGATTGCATGGACACCAAAAGAACGTCCTTGTCGAACGATTCGATCCAAGAATAATCCAGCTTGCTGAGCGATCTTGTCATCCTGAACAAAGAGCTCTTGAAATTCATCGATCACAACCAAGATACGAGGCATGTGTCGATCTGGATTCACTTCGCTCCAACCTCCAAGATCCTGTACGCCAGCCTCGCGGAACAGTTCACCCCGCATCTGCAAACAACTATCGACATACTCCAACGCGCTTAGGCCAAATTCACGTTGGCTCTCGATGCCAATGATGTCTGCGTGTGGTAATTCGCTTTCGGCATAGATTTGAAATTCAACCCCTTTCTTAAAATCAAGCAAGACAAAGCGGAGTTGGTCTGGTGAATACCGTAGAGCAGCACTTGTAATCAGCGTGTGCAAGAGAGTTGACTTACCTGAGCCAGTCTTCCCAGCAATTAGAACATGCTGGTTAGTTCCAACACCAAGACGCATTGGAATGATCCGGCCTGGCCCGCTTTGACCCAATGGAACCTCCAAAACTTTTGCTGTTTTTTCTTGCCACTTCTGGAAACGCTCGCCGAGCAAATGCTTCATCGGTAATTCCACCTTACCCGCTTCCACCGCAGCGGTTCCACAACTGCGAATCAAGCGACTCTTGAGTACATCATCGGGTGGTAATTCAGGTTCAAATTCTAAAGACTCTAAGCTTGGCTCGAGTAAGATAATAGTTCCATCCTCGTTCACACTCAGCTTGATCCCGCTGCTCTCAAGAGCGGATCGTTCTATAAAAGGTGGCCAGTGCAATGACTCGTCACACTGCAGACAAATGGCGACACCGCACCTCGGACCGGCCTGCAACAAGCTCACCAAATTCTTCCAACTTGTCTCATCGCATCCGAACGGGAAATCAGGCCACACTATCAAATGATATGGCTCCGAAAGACTACCCGCCTCTTGATTGTAATGAAATAAGTTTCTGTACCGATCGCGAAGCAACTGTTGAATCACTTGCTCACTGTGTCGGACCAACTCCCCGAGATGATGAGCGATATGCACCGGCTCAGTCCACACGCGATGCTGAACAAGCCTCGGATCATAATCACCCAAGTGCATCAACCAAGAAAAATCTCTACCTAAACTTCTCGGATCTATCAGGGTGAGAAACAGCTTACCTGGAGGCAAGGATGTGATTGCCCGCATAATAACGTTTGATAAAAGTCGTTTCGACGTCTCACTTTGTTTCGAACTGCTGCGCAAGAGCAACCCCGTATGCTCCAGAGGGCGGTAGCAAACTGGGAATCGCAGCACGCGACTTTCTTCTGTTGTCTCGTGGTGCACGGACTGTGAAGACTCACTCGTATCACGCGCATTCTCAAACTTTTTCGCCTCGGATGACAACTTGGGATGGTTGTATTTTAGATAACCAACACACCATGATGGCTCGATCGTCGGTCGCTCCCAGCGAGCATGTTCCCAGGATGATGCATCCCAGGTAGGATAGTTTTCTGCGACGCTAGCCTGTGTCGCCCGACTAATTTTATTTGCGGATTGTATTCCCCGAGATACCCGAAATTTCGATCGTTCCTTCCACATCTCCGCTGTCAAATCTATTTCCGCCAGTCGCCGCTTCTTCAGTGCATCTCGTACCCCATAAGCTTCGACATTGCTTTTTTTGAGCAACTCATACTTAACCTGATTCTGTTGACTCGACTGACCGCTCTTCTGCTCAAACTCAAGCTGCACCTTATTTCGAAAGTCGGCTAGATTTTCAAGAAGTTCTTTCTTTTCTTTCGCGATACGCGTTTCAAGATTCTCCAAATTCTCTTTGTAATGCTGCTCGGCTTGAATCTTGGCTGCAGCGCACTTCTCCTGAAGCTCCTTGAGCTTCTGCTCCGCTAGATGTCGAGCAAACTGCTCTGCTGCCTGCACCGCCTGCTGGCAATCAGCCCATAATACTTCGACCCCCGGATAGTGCTTCCGTGTCAAAGTCTTCAGTGGTCTACCTAGCACTACTTTCAAGATGATCACAGCTACTACAAAGCCCACCGCCGCAGCGATCGCCGTGTAAAGCAATGGTTGTTTTAAGAAAAAGACAACTAGCGCAGCAACGAGTCCCACCGCGGCACTGAGTAACCAAAACCAAAAAGTTTCGTGGATCTTGGCAATCGGATGAAAACGCAGCAAATCAACTTCACGGTGCAAACTAGAATGCAATGCACCTAAATGCTCCGTGGCCTCTCGCAAGTTGCTGATATGATCGTATTTCTCGCTGGGCTTTTCATGATGTATGGGTACACCACGATATTTAGCCAATTCTCTCGCATCCACAACGGCTTGCGCTGATGGTTTAGCCGTTACTTGTAATTGCTGAACGGTTCTTTCATATTCATGACGCGGATCGTCTTTGTGTTTTTTGAACTCCGAATCCGCATCGATCACCGACTGTTCATACTGCTGCTTGAAAAAAACTTGCCGCGATTTCAATTCGTTGTCAAGTTTGAGTAGCTTTTCTTTTTTAACGTCCAAAGACTGAAGAACCTTGCGATCAGCCGCCTCTGCAATCTTCTCTAGTTCATCGTCCCAAGCAGTGACCAGCAACTCATCTTTTGCCTTTAATTGTTCGGCAAGTTCAGCGAGTTCTCGATTCTCTTGTGCCTCAGCCTCCGACCTTTCCTCAGCCAAAGACTGCAATTTAAGTGACAAATCATTTTGCTCGGCTTGAAATCTTCTTCGCAAAGACTCAATCACGGCGCGATGGGATTTCACAGAGAGGAAAAAGGGATTCATAACATCATTTCCGATTCGCGAAGTTTTTTAAGAGTCTCTCCATAAAGCTCATGAATTTCGGACAGAGCAATAATCGCGCCCATCAAGATGGGCTCCATCGACTCTAGATTATCATGCTGAAATTCGGTTGCCTTTGAGTCTTTCCAAAACTCTTTCAATGAATTCTGCTCATTGCGCAGTCGATTCAGTAATTGTGTTAATCGCTGCACGCTACCGGGTAGATCGTGTGGGCAATGCAGTCCGCTCATACAACCTCCGAATACTTGGAGATCACGTCGATATGTTTCTGCAATTTTGCAATGGCAAGCGGAAAACCGCTTTCAACCAGTTCCGTTAAGGCACCTATCCTGGGCCGCAGTTTTTCTACTTCCTGCCTCCAGTCTCTCTGACATTGTTTCAACACTCGCAATTTGCGCTCGCAGAATGCGACCCTCTCTACAACTCGCTCTACTCTTTTTTTATGCTCGGTGCAACTTCTCTGTTCATCCTCGCGGATTTTGCTTTCACAGTCGCTTAGAACCTGACGCGCCTCAACATATCGACGCTTGGCCAACTGCAGCTGCTCTTCCCAATATCCGGGAACCCAGTCTTCAATCCACTGTTCAAGACAACGGAGTTGCATGTTAGCAGCCTCCAACTCCCGCGCTGTCTGCTCTCGCATTTTGAGTAGACTATCCCCCAACAATTTCAACTTTGCCAGGGATTCCAAATTGGATTGACCAGACACATTTGTTCTTTCGTTAAGATGAGATTTGGAATCACTCGTAACATCTATCAAACTGCTGATTCCTACAAATCAGCAGTTATCAGCGTATCGAATCATCCTTGCTGGCTCAGGTAATAGGTCCCTGAAATGCATCTAATTCCTTCGATTGCTTGTCGACTATTGCCGAAGATATTCCTCGATTAACTCCGCCTTCCTAAGAAGGTAGGGGATATGCTTTTCGGAATTCTCAATCAATCTGCTCATCAATTTCATTTGCTCTGCAAACTCTGCAGAAAATTTCCTATGTTCCTGATCGCGCCAAGTTGCCGACAGCTCACTCATCTCATGGCTTAGCTTGCCTGCACCTTCAGTAAGCTCGTGATTGAAGTGCCGCAACATAGATGCGAAGCGTCTCAATTGTTCTGGATCGACAATCGCTTGAGCCATTTTATTCGAGACCTCTAAGGTGCCTTCAAATAGTTCGTTCGGACAATCTCTTTTGCTGAGCTAACAACGTGGGATCAGAAGGGTTTGACTCCAGTCGCAATTGAACATAGCGTCTTGCTGAGGCGATCAACCCCACTTTCTCAGCAAGCTCCGCAGCTAATTCCAGTGCCTTATCACGAATCTTTTCTGGTGGAGGGGGCGCGCGATAGAGTGCCGCCTGACGGAATGCAGCAATTGCCTCGAGCGGTTTGTCGATTTGCATAAGGACCATTCCCAACTGCAAACATGCGCGAGCGCGAATCTGCGAATTCGCTTTGGCCCTTTGCAGCACATCGATCGCTTCCTGATATCGCCCTAATTGCCGATATGCATTTGCCAGAGGTAAGGCGATTTCTAAGTTTTGTGGGTCGCGTTCCAATCGCGATTTGCAAACTTGTATTCTTGTATTGGCTAATTCGATCGTACATCGCTCTCGAGCTTCGCGATTCGCCGATGTCTTTTCCTGCAGGAACGCTTGTTCCGCTTGCTCAAGCAGTTGTCTTGATCGAGCAACTTGCATTTCCTCCCACTCGTATACGATTCGAGTATCATCCGACAAGTGCTCCATCGCCCGATCAAGCACTCGTTTGGCATCAAAAGAACGCCCCTGGGATAAATAGATTCGGCTCAGTTCCAAATAGCCCTCAGCGTCTGCAGGTGAGTTTCGCAGATGCTGCTCAAGCTCCTGGTAACGCTGTAGTGTTACGACAGGTTTAGCTGGTTCTTCCTTCTCCATTATCGCTGGATAAGAAGCCCCCTTGCGTTTCAATTCATCTAGATCGGGAATACCCGCTGGAAGTCGACTATCAGTCACAGGTAGAACTCGTCGTGGTTGAAGGTTGGATCCGCTAAAGATCTACCGATATCGGTCACGGCCTAAAATGCAATTTGACTTCGCTGGACAAGTCTGAATCGACCTTTCCATTGTGGCAAGGAAGCTGGATAAAAGTCAAAAGTTTTCGCAACGATCCACAATCCGCTGTTGGCCAGAATAAACCTCCTTTATTGGCCACTTGTTATTTGATTACCAGCAAAAGGTCGCCTGCCTCCACTTGAATCCCTGACTGTGCGAATAGCTGTGCTACTTCCCCCTCACGCTCGGAATTGATGCTCGTTTCCATTTTCATCGCTTCCAAAGATACTAATTTTTGGCCGCGAACAACTCGATCTCCCTGCTTTACCGCTACTCCGATAACCATTCCGGGCATGCTGGCAGCGACGTGAGTTGGATCCCCGGGATCGGCCTTCAC
>JBEGUT010000197.1:0-7046 GCA_041178745.1 Planctomycetota bacterium
CCAATGACGAAATTCTTTAGTTTCCAGGTTTTAGAAATTCGTTTTCCATCATCCGACAATACCCACTGATTCAGTTGCTCCATCAACTTCCTCGCCTCTTCGATCGAGCAGGCTTCAACGCCTCCTTCGCAAGGAACGCATCTCTTCGCTCTTAACAAGTCACCGTTTTCAGTACCCATAGCTTTACAACCTTTTTAACAATTTCCAAAACGTGCCAATCAGCCCAATGACTCTGCACGGAAAACAAACTCCTCCAATTCGAATTGAAGCCTGATAATGCTTTGCCACGCTTTCTGGGAGGTAGTAAACTATACAGCAGTGGCCAAGACGCACACTCGCTGCATTTAGGTGGTCGGATATTTCCTGTGAATTGCTACTCACGTTTACCCCAATCAAAAGTGAACCGGAAAAATTCGGATCGGTGCCCCTACTTGGTAGGCACTATCCATTTCCGCTTCATTTCTGCCAGACCCTTTTCCATTTTCTTCCTTGTTGGAATTGTAGTCCTGTCGCCATCTCTGAGGGGTCAGGTTCCTGGGGAATTGAATAAATCGCTAACTTCAAGAATCCAACCATTGCTGACTCAGTACTGCGGTGATTGCCACTCCGGGTCTAAAGCTGAGGCGGGGCTTCGCTTAGAAGAATTTGATACGCCAGAAAAAATCATGATCGCTCGCCGAACATGGCTAAAAATACAACAGCAGATCGAAGCGGGCATCATGCCACCGTTGCAAGCAGAATCGCTTCCAAACAAAGAACGCGTTGAATTGCTACAGTTTATCTCGCAAGCAACTAACTCCATCGATTGCGTTAAGGATCCCAACCCCGGACGCGTCACGGTTCGTCGGCTCAACAGATTCGAATATGCGAACACCGTCAAGGATCTCACGGGAATCGATTATCCAGCGGCGACTGACTTTCCCGGGGATGATGTCGGCTACGGTTTCGACAATATTGGAGATGTCCTCACACTGCCACCGCTTTTGCTTGAAAAATACATCACCGCGGCAGAAGATATTTCGAAAGCGGCGATCGTCATGCCACCGCAACCAAAAGAGCATCGCGTGGAATGGCCTGGGTCTCAATTGAAGATCGATAAAGGTGGACGCTCCTCGGGTAATGCGGCTTCACTTTTCAGTTCTGGTGAAGCCTATGTTCAAGAGCAGATACCATGGCCAGGTACGTATAACTTGGTCGTCACTGCTTCGGGAGATCAAGCGGGTGATGAACCGGTGAAAGCGGCGGTTGTTGTCGATGATAAAGTCATTCGCAAACTTACTATCCCAAACAAACATGGAGAGCCTAAGGACTTCGAGATTCCTTTACGCCTTAAATCAGGAAGACGCAAAATCTCGATATCTTTTCTAAACGACTTCTATCAAGAGAGTGGGAAAGGTGGGAAGAAGGAAGATCGCAATTTGTGGATTGAACATCTTTCGCTGTCCGGTTCAAAACCAGTGGTGAAACTCCCCGAGGATCAATTACCGGAATCGCATCGCAAACTGATTACTGCAACTCCTAGCGACCAGCTTACTGTTGAACAAGCGACCTTGAGCGTTTTACAACGTATGGCCAATCGCGCTTTCCGCAGACCGGTAGCCAAGTCAGAGCTGCAACGGTTTATAAACTTAGCCGAACGAGTTCAGAAAGATGGCGAGTCCTTCGAAGCATCGATCCAGGTTGTGCTACAAGCTTTGCTTGTGTCGCCCCAATTCTTGTTTAGGATCGAAGTAGATCGAGCCCCTGAAGGCACTTCGAAATTTGCGAAACTCAATGATTTTGAATTAGCATCGCGCATCTCCTACTTCCTTTGGAGTAGCATGCCAGACGATGAGCTGTTCAAGCTCGCTTCTCAAAAGAAGCTACAAGATGAAGCAGTGCTTCGCGTTCAAGTTGAAAGGATGCTGAAGGATCGTCGAGCCAATGAGTTTGTAGAGAATTTCGTTGGACAATGGCTACAGTTGCGAAAGCTCGATGATTTCCAACCGAGCAAACAAATTTTTCCGGAGTTTAGTGATACGATTCGCAATGCGATGAAACGAGAAACGTTTACCTTTTTCGCTTCTGTCATGCGAAACAATGAAAGCGTGTTGAATCTACTCGACTCCGACTACACCTACCTTAATGCCGACCTCGCTAAATTCTATGGAATCAACGGGATTGAAGGAGATCAGTTCCGGAGAGTTTCCTTAGCTGGCAATACACGGGGTGGATTGCTGACACAGGCCAGTGTCTTAGCGGTTACGAGCAATCCAACTCGCACCAGCCCAGTAAAGCGAGGAAAGTTTGTACTGGATAACTTGCTCGGTACGCCACCACCGGCTGCACCGCCTGGAGTGCCAGAACTCAAAGACAAAAAAGAACTTCAAGGGACGTTGCGTCAACGCATGGAACAGCATCGACAGGATCCAGCCTGTGCTGCCTGCCATCAACTGATGGATCCACTTGGTTTTGCTCTGGAGAACTTCGATGCGGTAGGTCGATGGCGAGAGCAGGATGAAGGAGTGCCTATCGATGCCAAAGGCGAACTTCCAGGAGGCCTGCAAGTCGATGGAGTGCTGAGCCTTCGCAAACTTCTTCGCGAAAGATATCAAGATCGATTCGTGCGAAGTTTGATTGAGAAAACAATGACCTACGCGCTCGGGCGCGGCTTGGATTATTACGACCTTTGTGCCGTCGAGAAAATCGAATCGGAACTGAAAAGAAATGATTATCGATTCTCAACAATGATTTTTGAGATTCTGCGCAGCGATGCTTTTAGAAAGGTTGGCACGAGAAGCTTATGACCTCCCCAAGGATTTCTCGAAGACGTTTACTTAAAAGTGCTGGTGTCTGCCTAGGCATACCTTTACTAGAGGCGATGGCGGTACCATCTCGCAGTGTCTTGGCGATGGCGCCGAAAGCCAAGTTGCGAATGGGATTCTTTTATGTGCCCAACGGTATGCACATGGCCGATTGGACGCCGAGTGCAACTGGGACAAAATTCGAATTAGCAGGAACACTGAGTCAGCTAAAGCCTTTTGAAAAGAAGATCAGTGTTCTGAGCGGACTGACTCTCGACGGCGCTCGCGCGCACGGTGACGGGGGAGGCGATCACGCCAGAAGTGGAGCAGCCTTCTTAACCGGTGCCCATCCTCGCAAAACGGATGGAGCCGATATACAAAACGGGGTCAGCGTCGACCAGGTCGCGGCTCAGGCAATCGGTGAGGAGAATCGATTCGCAAGTTTGGAATTGGGTTTGGAAGGAAGCGCCCAATCAGGCAACTGTGATAGCGGTTACTCTTGTGCCTATTCGTCGAATTTGTCATGGCGAAATTCGACCAGTCCACTCGCCAAAGAAATGAATCCGGCAGCATTATTCGACCGACTTTTTGGAGTTCGAGCGAACTCGGAACCAGCAGCCAATGACACTGCCAATTTGAAACGATACAAGCGATCGATCCTCGATGCGGTGCTTGAGGAAGCAAACGACTTAAAGAAGTCGTTGGGACAAAACGATCAGAGAAAATTGGACGAGTACATGTACTCGGTGCGAGAAATCGAAAACCGTCTGGGGAAAGCGGATCCTCTTGGTATTGCAGATGCCGAGAATCTCAAGTTCCCTCGACCACCCGGAGTCCCAAAGGAGCTTGATGAACATTGCCGCTTGATGCTCGACATGTACACCCTCGCTCTGCAAACCGATAGCACTCGCATCATTTCCTTCATGTTCGCCAACGAAGGAAGTAATCGAGCGTATTCGCAAGTCGGAATTTCCGAAGGTCATCACGAACTTTCTCATCACGGAAAGAGCGATGACAAACAGCAGAAGATTGCCAAGATCAATCGCTATCACGTTTCTAAACTTACTTATTTGCTTGAGCGTCTTGATAGCGTCAACGAAGGCGATTCAACACTTCTGGATAACTGCATGCTCATCTATGGAAGTGGTATTTCCGATGGAGATCGTCACAACCATGATGATCTTCCGATCTTGCTATGCGGCAAAGCTTCCGGCCGTATCAAGGATCCTCAACATTGGTCTTTCCCCAAAGATACGCCACTCTGCAACCTCTATCTATGGATGCTACATCAAATGGGAGTCAAAACAGATAGCTTCGGAGATAGCAACGCAGTACTGAAGCTTTCGTGATCGGCGAAAAGATCTGAATAAAGATTGATTGCACCAACGATCTATATACTCTGATGCCTCGTTGACTTGTGATGTCGATGAAACGAATCTTTGTTACCAAGCCAGAGATTGGCCGTCATCGAATTACAAATAGTACGAAGCCGCAAAAGATAAAAAGCGAATCTATTTAAAGGTAGACGGAGGTGTTTTATCTGCTCCAAAGAAGCACCTCGGTTCACCGACAGAAGATCATTTATTCTCTGACGGTTGTGCATCTGGAAGCATCAACCATTTTTTCAAATGTGCTTTTTGATCGTCGCTCGATTCTTTCGCAAGCTCAAGTTTCCAACTGTTCTCCGGCTTCGCACCAAGAGTTAAAGGAAGTTCGAGCAATTTCCCGCGACGCGCCAGTAGCACCTGGATGACATCACCGGCGCGATAATGGCTTAGTCGCTCGGTGGGATCGCCCGAGATACGATACTTATCGATCGCGATCCATTCGTCATCTACATTCACTCCAGCTTGATCTGCTGGGCTGCCGCGAAGAATTCTCTTAAACGTTAACTTGCCATCAACCGTTGCTGTTTCAGCACCAAGGTAGGAATCGGGCGCGGTGTTAGCAGCGGTTGGTTTGTTGGTTTTGAACTGCAAACCATACCAACTCATCACATCATCGTAAGATAATTCTTCGGTGGAATGGACATGCTTATCGAGCCAAAGACCAACATCTTGGCCGGCGATCGACGAGACAATCGCACTGAAATCCTGCATGGTGTAGCCAGACTCTTTGTGATTCTTCCAAAGCTGTCGCATAACATCATCCAGCGACGCAGTTCCTCCCGTCTTTTTCTGGATTTGGGCGTCCAGCAATAACGCTAAAACGGCACCTTTGATGTAATAGGAGATACGTGAGTTACCAGCGTTTTCGTCGGGACGATAAAGCTTGATCCAGGCATCTTTCGAAGAGTCAGCAAGACTCTGAATATCGCGGCCTGGAGTTCCCTGTAAGTTAGCGATGGTCTTGGATAGTCGATCGAGATACTCATCGGTTGTCATCAGGCCACTGCGTGCTACTAGCAGATCGTCATAGTAGCTGGTAATACCTTCAGCGATCCACAATTCATCGAAAAGTTGCTCGCGTTCATAGTCATATTGCTTCAGTGTTTTCGGACGCAGTCGCCTTACGTTCCAGGTGTGAAAGAATTCATGACTGGCCAGGCCCAGCCATCCTAGATAACTATCTCGCTTTCGCTGTTGCCAACGGCTGGTCATTAGCACCGAACTATTATCGTGCTCCAAACCGCCACCACTCTCAGCGGCGATATTCAAGAAGATGTAATTGTTGTAAGGAATATCTTGCCAAAATTGTTGGTGCTGCCCGACGATCTTCACGAGATCTTCGGTCGCTTTCTTGGTATCCCAAAGACGATCGGCGGCTACGGTCGCAAGTCGATGCGTACGATCTCCGACCACGAAGGATTCGATGTTCAGAGCCCCTATCAAAATCGGACTATCAACCAGAACATCAAACGAAGAAGCCTCGAGGGTAACACCAGCCGAATTGTCAACAGTGGGAAGTGCCGTGGCTACATCGGGCCAATGCGGGGGAAGCACAAGTCGAACACGATGGGTACCGTTGAGATGCTCGGCGGGTGTCAGAAATGTTGCTGCGCCAGTCAGAAATGCCCAATCGGCTTCAACCCAGTTCGTACGCACACTCAATTCGCGGCAATAAAGCTTGTAACGAACAATCACCTGCTCACTACCCTGCGTGGTGACAATCCACCGATTCTTCAATGATTTTCGAATCGGTAATTTGGCACCATCGGCCGCACGAATCGCTTCGATCCGCTCGATGTTTCTTGCGTATTCGCGAATCAAATAGCTGCCAGGCGTCCAAGTTGGCATCATCAACTCAACTTCCGCTTTGCCCTGAGAGGGAAAAGCGAGTTCAACGTCAATTAAATGCCGTGGAGCATCAGTAAAAGATATCGTGTACTGCATGACTGGATCCGGTACTGTTGCAATCAAGCTTAAAAGTAACAACGTGGAGAACATATCATTAAGTTCCTTGTTTGCACCAGTGCACTGGTTTTAGCGAAGCCCACCCTGGAGGATGCAGGATTTCATGAGGCTTTACAAACCCGATAACTCACACAGGTAAATTCATTGCCGACTTGATTAACGAACCGTTTAAGCACGACTGCTGGTTGATCGCAACTTGTGTCTACGAACTTGGGTAGATGTGAAGTAATCTGGCGATCGGATCATCAAATTAATAATCCCCAACGGTGTCAAGGCTTCGGAATCACCGCCCGTCTCACTGCCTAGCTTAATCACCCCGGACTCCATTTTCTTTCCCTAATTTCCAGGCCCCTCGGGATATGGAAATTTTTATCTTTATTTACCCTCATGCCAACTGGGATCGAGGTAACGAGAATGGAGCAGTTCGTGGGTTAATGCCTCTGGCCAGTTCTCCAGGAGTTCGTGAGCGTGCCAACTCTTTTGCAAACTGGTAGCCAACTCGTCACGATCCACCGCGAGGTTCGTCAAAAAATCCTGATGACTGCGGCGATTGCGATAATCTGGTTCGCGCGGTGGATAGCCCAACCATCGTTCGATTTTTTCGATCGGAAAGCTGTAGAGAATCGTGCCGTGGTAAAGAATCCAATCGCGTTTGACTCGCAAAGAGTTACCCGAAAACTTTCGCCCCCCAGTCTCCAAATCACACGTGCCACTCCACTGAACCAGAGGCACTTCGCTTGGAATATTGCCAATCGCTTCGCACAGTTTCTCCATAACTTCCTGATGTGCGAGATTAATGCTACGCAAGTGAGGGCGAGTCTCTAGTGAAAGAATCAACGAGTAGACTAGGCAACCAGGCCCCAGCACAACCGTCGTTCCGCCGCTACAGCGGCGGACAACGGGAATAGCC
>JBEGUT010000198.1:0-7042 GCA_041178745.1 Planctomycetota bacterium
AGTTAACCCAAATAACCCATAACGCCAACCCTTTAAGCGGGACAAATAACTTTGCCATTCAAATCCTTAAATTCCTCATTCTCGCCCCAATCCGATCCGATCAACACTGGATAGGGACTATTAGGATTCGATTTTAAACGCAGATTTATCGGAGCTTGCCGGTGGTCGCTACTTTATCTGAACAGCTTGCTGCGTGGTTCGAGAGGGCCGTCGATTGCCTTAATCAGTGGGAAGACTACCTCGACGAGCTACATCAAGCTTTAGGCTTAGGGAATTGGGAGCATCTTGAATTGCTTCTGGATGAAGGTCAAGCGACGCGCGAGAAACTTCAGCAACTAGAGGGCGAACGGCAGGCCATCTTGGAAGAAGCTCGTGGAAACGGCATAGCCTGCTTCTCCCTGATCCGAGTCGTAGAAAAACTGCAACTGGAAGGTGGCACAGATCCTTGGAGACGATTGGAACGACGCTTTCAGCAATCCCATGTGCGACTTTTTGCTGCGTGGACGCAAATCCGTTGTTGCGACGAACATGTCCAAACCCTTCTGCGATTCTTTGCGACAGGGCATGGTGATGGTGCAACATACATCCAGTCCGAACGTCGACACCTTGAAGGAGGCATCCTAGTGGATGAAAGCGCATGACGATATTTGGATTCATCCAGCAATCATCCGCTGCGCTGAAAGTCGCCGAACTTGGAATTCAGATTGTTGGAAATAACGTCGCTAATGCCAATACGCCCGGCTATATCCGTCAGGAATTAGTCCAGCAGTCAGCGATTGGTATGAAGATCGGTCAATTCTCGCTCGGTTACGGCGTGCGAGCGACGGGGGTTGTGCAAAAAGTCGACAGCTACCTTAACGAACGAATGCGGACTACCCAGAGCGAAATGGCGAAAACCAATACGCTCTTGGAGAGTTACACTGAGTTTGAAAATTTCTTCTCGGAACTTTCCTCAGAAGATATCAGCACTTCGATGTCTGAGTTTGCGAATGCTTTTAATGATCTCACGAACCAACCTGGTAGCGATTCTCTGAGGACAATGGTAATCGAGCGTGGTAAATCGTTAGCGAGTGAGATACGAGATAAAAGAACCCAGATGCTAGAGTTGAGTCAACGGTATGGTAAACAAATTACGTTAGCGGCTGATGAAATCAATCGCATCACAAAACAAATAGGCGTACTGAATACAAAAATTGCGGAAATAGAGGGATCGATTGATACGGGTACTCAAGCGGTTGGCTTGCGAGATGAGCGATTACAACTACTTGAGCAACTTGCAGGCTACATCAGTATCAAAACCTCGGAATCCGAAACGGGCACCGTTAGCGTCTTCATTGGTGGAGACTACCTAGTTGCCGATGGAATCTCGCGAACAGTCGCCGCTGCGCAAACTTCAGGAGAGGGTCGATTCAACACAGAAATCATTTTGACCGACTCTCAGTCTGCACTAAAAATAACGGGTGGTAGTATCGGTGGAATGATCGAGGCTCGCGACCGCGTCATTCAAGGTACCCTCGATCAGTACGATGAATTCACAAAGAACCTGATTGATCGTGTAAACTTTGTCCACTCACAAGGGCAAGGCGCAAAAGGCTTCTCTGCCGTGACGAGTTCCCGCAGCGTTTCCTCTTCGTCAGCTGTTCTTGAGGATGCGGGACTAAGTCGAACCGTTGAGAATGGCGGTTTTCAAATCAAAACACTCGATGCCAACTCAGGTTTAGAACGCACTTACGATATACCCGTTCAATTAGATGGATTGCCAACCGATACGAACCTATTCTCTCTGGCGCAATCCATTAGCAATATTCCTGGACTGTCGGCTATCATCAACGAACTCAACCAGATTGAAATCAAAGCGATTGCCAGCACAACAACATTTAGCTTTCAGAATGATACAAGCGGTGCTCTTGCTGCATTAGGCATTAATACTTTTTTTTCAGGTGAAGACTCAAGTGACATCGATATCAATGACGTTCTCAAGAAAGATCCATCGCTGTTAGCGGTAAGCCTAGATGGCGTTGGTCGTACGACTCGTAACGCAAATATCCTAGGTGAAATCTTTGAGAGTCCAATACCGGGGCTTGGTGATCAGTCGCTGCGCGATCAATATGAAGCGCTGGCCATTCGCATGACTCAAGATTCCAATATCGAAAAGGGAAAAAACGAGGGTTTCAAAAGCTATTTTGCCACGCTTGAGTCGAAGCACCTTGGTCAAAGCGGTGTCAACCTCGACGAAGAGGCTGTCAAGTTGATGCTTTATCAAAAAGCGTATCAGGCTAGCAGTCGAGTGATCGCGATCTCTAATGAACTCTTGACGACTTTGATGCAAATCTAAGTCAATCCCTAGATGCCCACGTACGGCTTCAGGTAAGGAAAAACTATCATGATGGGAAGCTTTTATCCGATGACGGCAGGTCGTACGAGCAACCCACAAGCTCGTTTCCGCATGCTGCATCAGCTCGCAACCGACAATGCTACTATTCAGAATTTGCAAAACCAACTCAGCACCGGTCGCAGAGTTCTTACACCTAGTGATGACTTACCCGCAACGGTAAGAGTCCTCAGCGTTCAAGGTTCGATAGAGCGGAAAGAACAGTACAAAGAGAATCTGCAGACAACACAGAGCTTCCTTGGTACTACCGATAATACTCTCGCATCAATACATGACGTGCTAACGGAAGCACGCGGTATCTCGATCTCCGCTGTCGACAGCACGTTATCCGATGCACAGCGTGATGCGATTGTTGTTGAATTGGGAAATTCAATTGATCGCATGATACAATTGGGCAACTCCAAGTTTCGCGACCGCTATCTGTTTGCTGGTGGCAATCTCAAAAGCCAACCATTTGTCACTACCGAACAAGATGGGATCGTCTACCGAGGTGACTTTAATAAGCTTTATACGACCGTTGATTACAACACAACAATGGCGATTAACTCCAACCCACAAGATACGATTGGAGTCATCTCGAATGGAATCGTAAGCGAGGCTGATCTTAATCCCGGGTTATCCCCAAACACGCTACTGGCAGACCTCAATGGTGGCAAAGGTGTCCCCAAAGGCATCATTCGTCTGACCAACGGAACCAATGCCTTGGATATCGACCTATCCAAGGCCAACGATATCCAAGATGTGATGAGAGAAATCACTGGTAAAAAAGTAGGAACAAGGGAACTAACCACAAGCCTCTCTCCCAATGGTCTTCGAATTAACTATTCCGATGGATTGGGTGGAAACCTCGCAATTATCGACATTGGAACAGCTGAAACGGCGAAGTATCTCGGAATTCGCACCGCTCCGCTAGGAACCGGAACGCCTATCAATGGCACAGACCTTAATCCCGCCTTGCGGAACACAACGCCCTTATCGCAACTAAATAACGGGTCCGGACTTGCGCTCGCTGCAGGTTTCAAAATACAACAAGGCACCAAAACCTATAATATCCACACCGCCTCGGCAACAACGGTTGAAGATATCTTCCTAGCAATCAAAAGCTCAGGAGCGAACGTTATTACCGAAATCGCAGAGGGTGGAAAGTCGATTCGAATTCAATCGATCGAAAGTGGCGTCGATTTTTCGATCGGCGAAAATGGAGGAAATTTAGCTACCGCACTGGGCATCAGAACCTTCGCTGGTACCACTCAACTTTCCAAACTTAACTACGGAAACGGTGTCACTCTTGTGCCCGATTCCGTAAGACCTGATCTTGTATTCACGCGATCCGACGGAACTACTTGGGAACTCAATCTGAATGGTGTTCTTACAGTCAAAGACGTTCTCGATCGCATCAATAACAGTGCCGACAATCCTGAAGGTCCAACGAAAATAACTGCCTCCCTCGCAGCAAATGGAAATGGAATCGTCTTAACTGCAGCCCCTGGCGCCGAACCTGTTACCTTGACCAACGGTGGCGGCAGTCAAGCGGCATGGGATCTTGGTCTGATTCCAAAAGGATCCATTACTGGAACACTTGCTGCCAGTGACGGCAGTTTGGTGCTGCAAGGACGAGATGTTTCTGGCCAAGAAGTCGAAGGCTCGCTGAACACATTGCTCAAACTTAAAAAAGCGGTTCAAGCTTTCGACCTTTCGGAGATCGAACGCTTGACCAATATTGTGGCAAAGGACGTTGAACGCATGGGACTAGCTCGCGGTGAAATCGGTTTCAGGCAACAACGCATCGATAAACTAATCATCCTCAACGAAGATCAGACCATCTCCCTAAAAGAAAGCGAGTCAAAAGATCTCGACGTCGATCTAGCTCAGGCCATCTCCGATTTACAAGCCCGGCAAGCTTCCATGCAAGCTTCATTAAACCTTATCGCCAGTGTAACGAAATTATCAATATGGGATTACGTGTAAGCGACCTGGCCTTCTCCTCGCAAACGAAGTCGCAAACATACTCCATCAAACATAAAGTTATAGGCTAACGTAATCCCTATTTTTTTAGATATCTGATCAGGCACTTTTATTCGTTTCCGCTGTTTTCGCACATCCCTCGACTTCAATGGTATTCTGCTTCTTTGGCCTTCTGCTGTTTTTAGCCTACTGCTTCCTCGCATCTCAGCTTTCCATCTCCAACCTTTCCCACAAACGTCAAGCCCATCCTTCTCGTCCGTAGCTCCAATTTACCACTTACCTTCAAGTCCCTACCCTCCTGCAACCGATACAACCATGAAAGGCCGAATTATATTCAGGAGGATGTTATGCAACTAATGACCACCCGCTTCGGGTCACTTGAGGCAGACCCCAGTGATATGCTGATGTTCCCTGGAGGATTGATCGGCTTTGAAACTTGCCGTCACTGGTTGCTACTTCCCGACCCTGCCAGCGAACACATCGCTTGGTTGCAGGCAGTTGCCTTAGGGCATGTCGCGGTTCCTGTGGTCAGTCCGAGGCGATTTGTCCCCAATTACAAAGCTTGCGTGCCTCGCCGACAATTGAGCGTTTTGCAGCTAAGAAGCACCGACGAAGTTTATATCCTCGGTATCGTCAGCAAGTCCAGCTCCATGTTGACCATCAACCTCAAGAGTCCCTTGGTGATTAATGCCACTCGCCGCATCGGCAACCAAGTGATTTCTAGCGATGATCAGCCCCTTGCCTTTCCGCTTCCTCAACCCAATGATACTGTGGTGGTTACCAAGCGACGCCGCGCTGCTTAACCGCCCAGATCAGGTATCGCTTAAGGGCCCATCGGTAAATGGTTGTGGTTTGAAGCAGGTCGGCACCACGGTTGTACAGTCCAGATGAGTAGGGTAGTTGCTGGCCTTTGGTTTGAAGGTATTGGGAGCAATTTCGATGGCTAATATCGCCGTGATTCTCGCTGCGGCTGGTAAGAGCACTCGATTTGGTGACCTCTTTTACAAGAAGGTCTACGCGCCTCTCGCCAGTAGACCAGTCTGGGTGTATAGCGCTGAGTTCTTTAACGCTCGCTCTGATGTGAAACAAATCATCATGGCAATCGATGCCGAAGACCGAGAAATGTTCTCCGAGAAGTTTGCCGGTGTGGCTGCAATGCTGACCGTCGAGGTCGTTCTGGGTGGAGAGCGAAGAAGCGATAGCGTTATGCGGGGACTAGAGAAGATTCGCCCCGATATCGACCTTGTTGCAGTACATGATGCCGCTAGGCCTTGCTTGGCTCCAAAGTGGATCGATGCACTATTCGAGAAAGCCAGCCAGACCGGCGCAGCGATTCTCGCCGAACCAGTCACCAGCACCTTGAAACGAGTTGACGAAAAATCTCGGATCGTCGAAACGGTATCGCGCGATCATCTCTGGATGGCACAAACCCCACAAGTCTTCAAAAAATCATGGCTGATGGAAGCCCACGCCAAATTCGGTCAACTCAATGTCACCGATGATGCCCAGTTGATCGAAAAACTTGGACATCCAGTATCCATCGTTCCCGGAAGTGCCATGAACTTGAAGATTACTACCAAGGAAGACCTTCGTTTGGCTGAACAGGTTCTCAAGGCACTCCCGAAAGCGAAGGGCTTCCCGTTCTAAAATCCGCACACCCTCTTGGATAGGATACGCTGCGATAAAAAACATCGTCGCCGGTCAACGAACCCCTTTACTTCGTTAAGCCATCTTGTGCGAACAACCCTTTGGACGACAAAATCTCAACGTCGGGTTTCTCCGATTCACGAAAAGGCATATTCTTAAAGCAGCCACTTTCATAGTCTTCCATTTGCTGGCGACTAAGAGAACAGATAGCTTTCAAACCAGTTCGATTTCAGTGGGGATTTTCAGGTGCAAGCATCGAAACAGGATATCGTAGCGGAACTGACTTGGCGCGGACTGATCCATCAGACAACCGACCAAGAGGAGTTGCGAAAGTTATTAACTGTTTCCAGAACTCTTTACGCTGGCTTCGATCCGACTGCCGACTCGCTCCATGTCGGTAGCTTAATGCCGCTAATGCTGTTGCGACGATTCCAGCAAGCTGGACATCATCCAATCGCCCTGGTTGGTGGTGCCACAGGAATGATTGGAGATCCGAGTGGAAAAAGCGAAGAGCGCAACCTGCTCTCCAAAGAAACGCTACAAAACAATGTCGAGGGTATGAAAGCGCAAATGAAACGCTTCCTCGATTTCGACGGCCCTTTCGCAGCAAAATTGGTTAACAACTTTGACTGGATGGAAAAATTCTCGTTTCTCGATTTCCTGCGAATCGTTGGTAAAAACGTTCCCGTCAATGTCATGCTTGCCAAAGACTCCGTTCGCGCTCGAATCGAACGAACCGATAGCGGAATCAGTTACACCGAGTTCAGCTACATGCTGCTGCAAGCTTACGACTTTGTCCATCTGGCTCAAAGCGAACAATGTATTTTACAAATCGGAGGAAGCGACCAGTGGGGTAATATCACCGCAGGTATTGACCTTGGGAGACGCATGCTTGCGCAGGAACTCTACGGTATGACCTGCCCGCTGCTGCTGACCAGCGATGGTCGCAAGATGGGCAAAACGGAACGCGGCGCCGTTTGGCTCGACGCAGGTCGCACCAGCCCTTATGCATTCTACCAATACTGGATCAACGTCTCT